>DATMMJ010000141.1:0-5542 GCA_035569795.1 Puia sp.
ACAAAGTAAATTGGACGACTACAAGGCCATGGCGCAACCAGGGAATTTTACCCGGTTGCTGTTCACTGGATGCCACCCCTTTTAAAACCCTGACCGCCTTAAAGCCAGATAATACAATTGCCGGATAAAAACCTGCAAAGAGGCCTGTAAGTAACATCGACCCAACCAATAATAACAGCACGAAAGGTTTTGCCAAAAGGGAAGCAGGAATATGTTTGCTGGTAAAATCGTTTAGCAAAGGCAGCAATAAAACAGCAAGGCAAGTAGCTATCAACAT
This sequence comes from Puia sp., assembly GCA_035569795.1. Lineage (GTDB taxonomy): Bacteria > Bacteroidota > Bacteroidia > Chitinophagales > Chitinophagaceae > Puia. Next base: position 278 of record DATMMJ010000141.1, read on the forward strand.
ACTGATGCAACTAAGTAGTAGAGTTTCTCCCATAAATTGTAACATCAGCCCATGTCTGCTTGCTCCAATGGTTTTACGTATGCCTACTTCCTTTGCTCTCTGTAAGGATCTTGCCGTTGCAAGGTTCACAAAATTGAAGCACGCGATCAGCAGTATAAAAACTCCGGTAATGCTTAATCCGTTAACGTAGGTAATATTGCCTCTCTGGGCCATATCAAATTTAAAGCCTGAGGAATACAAATGAATATCTTTCAGCGGCTGAAATAAAGGTTTATTCTTGAAGTTCACTTTTGATGCAGGGGGGTTGGATTTTTGTGTTACATCGTTTTGAAATTTCACTTCTAATGCATGAACATCTGTTTGCTTTTTCAGTTTAACATAGGTAAAAAATTGCTGCCATTCCCAGCTTTGCATGCGGTCTGAGGGTATTCGTGATGCCGCGAGCGGAATAAGGAAATCAAACTGCAGATGAAATTTTGGATTTTTTTCAAAAACGCCTTTACCTGGAATGGAACTTTATCCTTCAGCATTTGTTTTCCTACCGGGTTCTCATTTCCGAAAAACCTTTTTGCCATATCTTCTGAAATAACAATGGATGTAGGATCATCCAATGAATTTGCAGAAGAACCGTACTTAAAGGGAAGCGGGAAGACTTCGAAAAAAGAAGAATCAGCATAAAACCCATTTTCTTCATAGAGTCTGATTTTGCCAACTTCAAAAAGTTTTTTGAATTGCGGTTGCTCCAGGACGCGCGCCACTTGTTCGACTTCAGGAAAATCCCGTTGCAAAGTGGAGGAAAACATGGGTGACGTCACAGCGAGATTTTCTGTTCCTTGATTATTTGTGTATGCATTATATATTCGGTAAACTTGGTCCCCTTGCGGAATAAACTTGTCGTACTGATTTTCATCCCATACAAATAATCCAATCAGTAAACAAACGGTTAAGCTCAATGTTAACCCCGCAATATTTATGAAGGAAATGCCTTTTTGCCTTTTGATATTTCTGAAAGCAATCGTAAAAAAAAATTTAATCATAATAATTTGTTTAAATAATTTTTTCTCATGATATCGTTTTACGCTCTCATTATTCAGTCCTCAAACTCTTCACCGGATTTGCTAAGACTGATTTAACAGCCTGGAAACTTACTGTGATCAATGCGATAAAAATCGCTGCCAGACCAGCTATCGCGAACATCCACCAGGAGAGATCTACGCGGTACGCGAAATTTTGCAACCAGCGATGCATAGCCCACCACGCGATAGGAGAGGCTCCGATAATCGCAATTCCAATTAACAATAAAAAGTCCTTCGATAATAATGCAAATAAGGAAACGATACCCGCCCCCAATACTTTTCGAATCCCGATTTCTTTGGTTCTTGCCGCAGCAGCATAGATAGAAAGCCCTAATAATCCCAGACAGGCTATTAAAACAGCTAGTAAAGTGACTCCTGAAAAAAGGTTTTTGAATTTTATATCAAAGAGATAAAGCTGTGCAATTTCTTCATCCTGGAAACTATATTCAAAGGGTTTGTCTGGATTGTGTCTCGTCCAGACCTGTTGGATGAGGGTAATATCCTTCGCTAAATGCTGCGATTGCAGTTTAAGAAAAAAAGTACTCCCGTTATTTTCTTCCGAAACAAAAGCGAATGGCTTAATAGGTTCATGTAGTGAGGTAAAATGAAAATCTTTTGCGATTCCAATGATATGTACAAGATGCGTCTTATTGGTTTCATCATCCCATCGCAACTGTTGCCCAAGCCAGGGACGTTTCAGGCCCAACTCTTCAACAGCCTTTTGATTCAATATAATACTGGTACTGTCTGCAACCGAACGGCTTAAAAAATTCCTTCCTTCTTCCAGGTCAATCTCCAGAGTATTCAAAAACTCATGATCTATCCTCATAAAATTCAACGAGATGTGATTATTTTGATTTTGGGAGCTCACCCCATTGGTGGAGAATAGTCTTCCTAAAATGCCATCCGCCCTTGCCAGGTTTGTTACTGCAGGTATTCTTTTTAATTCTTCGACCATGGGACCAGGATCGTTACCGCCTCTTACGTTCGGTAAGAGAAGAATATTATTTTTATTAAAGCCCAGATTTTTCTTCGTAACAAATTCCAGTTGGCGATAAATAGTGACAAAGCTGACAAGCAGCACGATGGAAATTACAAATTGAAAAACCACGAGGCTCTTTCTCAAGGAAGCGCCATGATAGGAACTTATAAATTTTCCTTTTAAAACCCGGGTAGGCTGAAAAGAGGATAATTGAAATGCTGGGTAGAGGCCTGCTAACAGACCAATAAACAGTGTAACCCCGACGAGTTCAATCCATAAAAGCCACTGGGCCGTGCAAAAAAAAGCAAGATTTCTATCCAATTCCCGGTTTACAAGAGGCAAAAGAAGGGAAACGGCTACTAACGAAATGCCAAAAGATACAAAAGCCGTACAAACAGAATCAAGAAGAAATTGTAGAACCAACAATTGTCTTGAAGCCCCTGCAACTTTACGTATGCCTACTTCCTTAGCTCTGGTAAAAGATTGCGCAGTAATCAGATTTACATAATTAATACCTGCGATTATAATCACAAATGCCGCTATCAGTGTCAAAATCTTTACGTACGCTAAATCGCCATTGACCCCAAGCTCCCATTTAAGATTAGATTTTAAATGAATATCCGTAAGCAGTTGCGCATAATATTGGTTCTTGCTTTCAGGCTGGTATTTCTTGAACAGTGGCTGCAGCTTACTCTTGAAGGTATTTGGGTCGACAGTTGGTTTAAGTAATACATAGGTATAAAAGCTATTCCAATTCCAGTCATTATTAATATCTGCGCCTCCGGCTGATACAAAAGGAATCAAAAAATCAAATGTGAAATGCGCATTTTGGGGTACATCTTTTAAAACACCCGTTACCACAAAATCCTGGCCATTGTTAACATTGATTCTTAGTATTTTTCCTAAAGGGTCTGTGTTTCCAAAATATTTTTTGGCGGTAGTTTGCGTCACAACAATAGACTGCTTCCCTTTAAAGGGGTTCGTTTTATCGGCCCTTACAAATTCAAAATCAAACACATCAAAAAAGCTGCTGTCAATTCGAATGAGGTTGGTCTCATAAAAACTTTTTTCGCCATGTTGAATCAGGTACTTTCTTCCCCAGGAAGGAAACAAGCGTGTTGCATGATCCACCTCAGGCAGCTCTTTTCGCAAAACACCAGCCAATGCTGGCGGTGTTGTGGCGTCCGGGATTTTTGATCCGTCAGTATTTATAAAGTCTTTGACTACGCGATAAATACGGTTGGCATCTTTATGAAAATTGTCAAAACTCAGCTCGTTGTCTACATAAATAAGAATAATTGTAAAACACATCAGTCCGGCGGACAAGCCAATGATATTAATTAAAGAGAAAGCTTTATTCTTCCGCAAATTTCGCCAAGCGATTTTAAAATAGTTTATTAGCATGAGCAACTACTTTGTTTTGAGGACAGTATAATAGAACAAAAGTTTTGGCTGCTTAAGTACTGGGTATTATCCCAAAGGCTCTTTCAAGTTACATGCCGGATCAGAACAGAGATGATATACAAGGTAGTAGTCATCCCAAATATACGAACGAGTTCGTTTTTGATACAGAAGGTGTACGCTTTTGATACAGTTTGATAAGCCTGTGTCACTATTCTTTTCCATGGAATCCGAAGTGTTATCAGTTAATGCGAAACGTAGCTGAAAATTAAACGATTGTAAACCAATTTCTCCTAACGACCATATTATATCAGGCTGATGTTCTCTTTATCTTATTTACATCTTTGTCTTTTTTATAGGCATTTTTTTGGATTTTCATTTAACGTCAAGCGTTTCCATTTTTAGGGCATCTTGTCAAATAGAAAATTCGACATACACAGAATGCAACTCAATTTTTTTATACAACAAGGGTTTATTGCGCGCTTTGTTTTCCAATATATAAAAGACCTATAAAATTGGGAAAACTTTATAGGTCTAACTCACTCACGCAGACTTGCTCAGTTACGGTTTTTCAATTATTTGTCTTTGGCAGCTATCAACATGCCATCTACTATCTTATCAATCAACTGAGGAGAAAAAGCGTTTAAGCTATAAGGCGCTTGTAATTCCTGTGCTCCAAACCATTTAGCGATTCATTTATTTTCTTCTTCGGGTTCTTATCCACCGCAATCGCTACTGCCGTGTATATCCAAAAGGAATCCAGAGGATCCACATCTATATGCCTCTTAAAAAAAAGGCAATCTGCAATGGAATTGTTTTAGCTGCTATTTTACAATATACTTTTTAATTTGAAACGAAATTCCATAGCTCTGCCTCCTCTATTAATCGCCAACTTAATCAAGCCGGTTGATTTCACCAAGGCGTCCTTGAAATCCGAAAGAGAAAGGTTGGAAAAATCATTGACGGCAATAAGGATGTCGCCTTCCTTCAGCCCGGCTTTTTCTGCCGGGGAGCCAGCTGCAACTTCCCCGATCAGGACAAACCCTTTGATGTAGTATAGCTCAATGCCAGTGTATGAATAATCGAAAGGGTCATTAAAATGGGAATTTGGCTTCAGGAAGATCTCTTTGCTTGAATAATTCAGGATGATATTGAAGCGCTTCAATAAATCATTTCCTATGATGCCTGCATTATATGGATAAGATATTATGTTGTTGGAATCTTCAAATATGCAAACAGGCACATCCCTGAATTTATAAGGGCCTATTTTGAATTCCCTGATCACTGTCATCTGGATATCAAATTTCCCGCCAACGCCCTCCGCCTGTTTGATGAAACGTTTTCTGCAGGCTCTGATCGGCATGCTGTCTTTTTCAAAATCAGAAGACAACATCAAAGTGATGTTTGCACCTATGTCTAATATAAAGTGGGAGTTGATGGGCCTTGTATCATTCAACGAAGCAGACTGATAAGGCTGTGATATTATCAAAGGCTTCAACAGAAAACCGTTTTTGGGATAACTGATAGTTCCTGTAGTATAAAATGAAATGATGGAGTTATCATTGTCCAGCTCCACGATATAATTTTTCAATACGGAATACCCAATAATGCCATCGATCTTTTCGCCATAAAAACGCGCCAGCATCCCGTAATCAGCGATGTGAAAATTCAAGCTGTCAATGATAAGCCCGGGCAATCTCAATTGCTGCCCATAAATCAATCCAACTTTTTGGCGTCCAGCGATCCCATTGACAGTCATGTCTGAGGGCTCTACTGCAATTTTCAGATCAGCGGCAGTTGATGAGT
>DATMMJ010000142.1:0-2479 GCA_035569795.1 Puia sp.
TTCAAAATGGCAACAGGAAAATTATATAAATTACGCAAAATTATTTTTACAGAAACCGGGATAAAATCTGTTGAATGATACCTCACCAGAAGGTATTTGATTTTTGGTCCAGATTACAGTGATAAACCAGATATCGAGAGAGGATTTTTCTTTGAGCGAAACCGGTAGAATCTTTGGACAAGATGATTTTATTCAAAGATTTTTTTTAATAGCAAATCAGTCTGCGCATCATCTCCGAGCATAAAAACGTGACTAGAGAATTGCTCAAATCCAAATTTTTTATAGAACGAAATGGCATGCTCATTATGCTCCCATACACCCAGCCATATAGCTTTTTTCTTTTTTTCCTTGGCAATCGCAATGCATTGCAGCATCAGGGCTTTGCCAACACCTTTGCCGATTGTTTTTTGCTCACTGTAAATTCTTGCAATTTCAATGACATCTATATTGTCTAGCTCAGGCGGCTTGGGGCTTTCACACAATTTAACATAGCCCACTGGTTTATTATCAATGGATGCGAGCAAGAAAATATTGACGGGATCCTCCACCTCTGCCATCAGCACCTCTTCCGTGAATTGCACTTCCATGAACTTGTCCATGTTACGCTTTGTATTGAACTTTGCAAAGCTCTCCTGGAAAGTGCGTCGACTGAGACTCGCAATAAGTTCAGCATCCTGTCGTGTTGCGATTCGAATTACAATGGAAGGCAAATTTTTACTTTTTCATTGGTTATTTCTGCTCATCTGTATTTCCCTATTGGCCAGGTGTTTTTTTGCTTTTATTGGATCGCTTAATCCTATAAACCACGGGCGAAATCCATTGCTGTAGGAGTTGCATGTAGTTTCCACGTTGGCCAAGCAGCAAAATAAAGCATATAAAACAAAACCTTCTGAGAATCTCAGAAGGCTATTGAGTTGTTTGGGTTATAAAGTAAAATTACCCTTTTAAAAATTAAACAGGCCTGCGACACCAAAAATGTCTGCCTTGGTCACATCGAGCCCCTTCATATAGGAAACCTTGATCTCAATGTTATGCGAGCCTTGGCCTACTCCAATGCGGATGCCTGCATTGCCTACTGGCCCAAGTGCATTAAAAGTGGTGGTTCCGTCGCCATTACTTCCCCCGGTGTTGCTATTATCCGCGTAAGCGGCAACATGGTAGCCAAAACCGCCGCCGGCAAAAAAACCAAACCTGCTTTCATTTTGTCTTGTGGATCCACGACCAAAATTATAGTTCACAACAAAAGGGACATCGACTAATGCACTGGCGCTTGCATTGCCAGAACTGGAATTGGATGCATAACTAAGACCTAAACTAATTGGAAGCCCAAGAGATACCGATGAATTATCCGTTTCATATACATTCACTCTTGGAGAATATGTTAAGCCACCTGTCACAAAAGAACTAAACCCGGCACCCCCGGTATAAAAAACACAAATACCCGCGCCGTTGATAAATCTCTGAGAAAATCCTTCGGTTACGGATAGAAATAGGATAATAGCAAGAAGAAATCTTTTCATTTTGAATATTCAGTTTAAGGGTTAAATAATGAAGCACAATAAACAATAAAATACTCAAAAATGCAAATTATCGACTTGTATTAAAAGTGGTCAGAATCGCCTTGCTTCTAGGTCCTATTTTCGATTACCATCGCACTGGCACCTCCGCCGCCATTGCATATGCCTGCTGCGCCATATCTCGTATTGTACTGTTTTAAGATGTGCATCAGCGTTACGATGATTCTGGCGCCGCTGCATCCAAGCGGGTGGCCAATTGAAACCGCACCACCATGCACATTTACTTTTGATGGGTCAAGTTTCATCCGTTTTGTATTCTCTATGCCTACTACAGCAAATGCTTCATTCAATTCCCAGTAGGAAATATCATCCATCTGGAGACTTGCTTTGGAAACTGCCTTTGGCACAGCAAGCGATGGGGTTGTAGTGAACCACTCCGGAGCCTGTTCTGCATCTGCATAAGAAAGGATTTTGCCCATTGGTTTCAATCCCAATTCAGCTGCTTTTTCTTTGCTCATCAACACTAAAGCTGCAGCGCCGTCGTTCATCGTGCTTGCATTTGCTGCAGTAACCGACCCATCTTTTTGAAATGCAGATTTCAATTGGGGGATCTTATCAAAATTCACATTGAACGGCTCTTCATCTTTTGCAAATAAAAGGGGTTCCCCTTTGCGTTGAACGATTTCAACTGGAATAATCTCATTTGCAAATTTACCTGCAGACCAGGCGGCTTGGGAGCGTTTGTAGCTCTCTATGGCAAAGGCATCCTGCGCTTCGCGACTGATGCCGCATTCTTTGGCGCAAAGCTCAGCCGCGTTGCCCATAGCGGTTCCATCATATGCGTCCGTCAGCCCATCTTTTGCCAGACCATCAACGAGCAACACGTCGCCATATTTATTTCCCCAGCGAAGTTTTGGAGAATAATATGGCACATTGCTCATGCTCTCCATGCCCCCTGCAAC
>DATMMJ010000143.1:0-5965 GCA_035569795.1 Puia sp.
CGGCCCGCTGGGCATGCTGCCCACAAGTCCAATCGCGGAAGCCCCAAATTCAATTGCAGTACGGGCCTCACCCAGAGAACTGACGCAACAGATTTTGATGCGGGGGTTCATTACAGGGTAAGTATTTTCTTAATCAACCCACTTGTTGAAAACCCAGGGACAATCGGATTAATAACCACCCTACCCCCATTTGCTATGACTTCTTTTGCACCCACAATTTCTTCGATTGTGTAATCTCCGCCTTTCACTAAAACATCAGGTAAGATTGCGTTGATCAGGTTCAGCGGTGTGTCTTCTTCAAAAATAACCACAGCATCTACCATGAGCAGGGACGCTAATATCAAAGCCCTGGATTGCTGATCGCTCACTGGCCTGGGGGCCCCTTTTAATTTTCTCACTGACTCATCTGCGTTCACTCCGACTATTAAAAGATCTGCCTGCTCAGCGGCCTTTGAAAGCGATGCAATATGCCCTGGATGGAGTATATCAAAACAACCATTGGTGAATGCAATTGTATGTCTTAATAGTCTCCAACGATTTATTTGCTTCAACAACTCAGGAAGCGCAAAAATTTTATGCTGGATGATCTGCGGTTTTTTCATAACTCTTTCTATTTACACGTGGCAACAAAATAAAACTCGCCACGCCGAAAACTATAAAATTTAAAAACTGCCCCAGCCACAACAACCATCCGAGTGCTTGTCCATAGGGCTCTTTGGGGACATGATAAAAAGCAACGGTTTCCTGCACCAACAATGCATATGCTCCAATCCCTCCTGGCGAGACAATCATGCCCACGCTGCCCATAGCAAGTACTGTCAATGCATCAGCAAGACTCAGGTGTTTTGTTTCTTCGATAGCCCAAAATCCACACCAGGTGCTGATCAGATACAGGACCCATATACCAATCGTGTATACAAAAAATAGAGGTTTGTTCTTTAGATCCTTGACGCTGGTCAGCCCGTGCCACACGCCCTTTAAAATGATTTTTATTTTTTGAACAATATTGATATGACCGAATTTAGAGAGCACCAATTTCAACAGCAATAGGAATATGACTCCACCGACCAAAATAAATACTATTTTTTGATAAGAGATTTTTCCATTCGGATTTTGAAAGATGGGATAAATATAACTGGAAGCAAGCGACTGCAGCACGTCAAACTGAAAAACAAAAGCAAGCCCGAAAGCAGTAGCGAGGCAGATGACATCAAAAGCTCTTTCAGCTACAATGGTACCCACTAGCTTTTCCGCAGGAACTTTTTCGTAACGGGCAAGTATAGTGCATTTAACCACTTCGCCCAACCGAGGAGCTCCAAGGTTAACAAAGTACCCAATCAGCACACCGAAGAAGGTATTCAGAATGGAAGGATTATACCCCATTGGTTCCATGAGTTGCTTCCATCGCAAAGCCCTCAGCCAGTTGCTTAATAAAAGAAAAAAAAGAACGGGCAATAATATCCAGTAATGCGCCCTATCCATCGCGTCTTTTAATTGTTCCCATTTCCTGCCGTTCAATCCCCTGAGGCTAAGCCACACAAAAAACGCTGCCAACGCAGCGAAGAAAAGATACTGTAGTATACCGAGGAACTTTTTATTCATAATCTCGCCGGCAATTTACCAACAAATACAGGCATTAACAAACAGCCTTTATTTCCTTTCAATTAAGTTTGTTGACTTCTTTTGGGAAAATAATCCACGGCTTGAAGGTCTTCGCTTCTTCGAATTCCATCGTGGCGTAAGAAATGACAATTACAATATCGCCTACCGCGCCCTGTCTTGCTGCAGGCCCGTTCAGGCAACAAACACCAGATCCTCTCCTTCCTTTTATGATGTAGGTTTCAATCCTTGAACCGTTATTCACATTAACTACCTGCACTTTTTCATTCTCTATCAAGTTAGCTGCCTCCATCAGATCCTCATCCAGGGTGAGGCTGCCAACATAATTCAGGTTTGCTTCCGTAATAACTGCCCGGTGTATTTTAGATTTTAAGACTTCGATTTCCATGTAATCAGTATTGATAAATATTTACAAAATTAATCATCTGGAGTCAGTTCTGCTCGCCAGAAATAATCATATTATCAATAAGCCTGACATCATTCTGGAAAGCTGCTATGAGCGCAACAAGTGGTTGGGAGCCGGTATATTCATGGGTCATCTGAAGGGTGGCCGCCTCTGCAACTTCTACGTAATCAATTTTGAAGTTACTTTGAATAAGTATATTTTTTGCTTCGGCAAGGAGTTCATCCAGATTGCCCAGATGAATATTTTTTTTGAGATACGAAAGGGCTTTATAAATAGCCGGCGCATTCCTTCTTTCCACATCACTCAGCCTCAGGTTTCTGCTGCTCATAGCCAGGCCATCTCGTTCTCTTATAGTAGGGCAAGCGTGAAAGGTAGTTGGTTGATTCATTATTTCTAGCAGTTTTTTTACCACCATGCATTGCTGATAATCCTTTTGGCCCATGAGCAAATGGTCAGGCTGGACAATGTCAATGAGCCGCTTCATGACCTGGCAAACACCCTGGAAATGGCCTGGTCTGAATTTGCCTTCTAATATCGTCTCAAGATAACCCAGTTTGTAATGCTCCAGATGCTCAGTACCATTTTGGTATATTTCTTCCACTAAAGGAAGGAACAGAACGTCCGTCGTGTTGCTTTCAAGAAAATATATATCCTGCTCAATAGTGGACGGGTATTTTTGAAAATCTCCCGGGTCGTTGAATTGCGTTGGATTCACGAAAATGCTGCAAACTGTGACGGCTGAAATCCGCTTGGAAGACTCAATAAGAGAGATGTGACCCTGATGCAGAGCCCCCATGGTGGGCACAAAACCTATTTGGTTCCCTTCCTTCTTTTTTTGGGTAAGGTAACCATTCAAATCTTCTCCTTTTTTAAATAAAATCATGTTTTTAGAAAGTTTAATACCCCCGAAAAGCTGCTACAGCACTTAATTTGCAATTATTATCTTAACTTCGCCACCCAATTTTAAGGCAGCATTTATTCACTAATTTCAATACATAATGCTAACAAAGAAAAGAATTTTATTTATTGCCAACGAAATGTCCCCTTATTTAGAGCTTACAGAATTTGCGGAAACGGTAAACAAACTGGCAATAAAATCTAATGACAATGGTTTTGAGGTACGTTGCATCATGCCCCGTTTTGGTGTGGTAAATGAAAGGCGGCACCGCCTGCATGAGGTGGTACGCTTGAGTGGCATTAATGTTTCAGTGGATAATGACGATTACCCCTTGCAGATCAAAGTGGCTTCCTTGCCCAATGCCAGGCTGCAGGTATATTTTTTGGACAACGAGGACCTTTTCAAGCGCAAATACATTTTTCATGATGAAAATGAAAAATGGTACGATGACAACGGATTAAGGACGGTATTTTTTTGTAAGGGGGCTTTGGAAACAGTAAAAAAATTCGGGTGGCCTCCCGATATTATCCATTGCAGTGGTTGGATGACAAGCCTGATCCCACTATACATAAAAACTGTATACAAAAAAGAGCCTGTCTTTGCGCACGCTAAAACAGTTTTCACCATTGGCCAAAACACCTTCAAAGAAAAAATAAACAGTAATTTTTCAAAGATTGCCAACATCCATGCGAACATTAAAGAAAAAGATTTTGATCCTTTCAAGGAATTGAACAATGCAGCTATGTTCCGCGGTGGAGCCACGTATGCGGATGCGATCGCATTTGGTGCCGAAAAGACAGATAAAAAACTCACCGAAGAATTTCATAAAGTAAGAGGAAAGCAGGTGTTACACTTTAATGCAGAGTCAGATCTGTCAGAATACCTGCAATTATATAATGACCTTTCTAAATGAGCATTGCAGCAGCTTTCATTCATGTACAATAAATTCGCTTTAATTTTTCTAAAAATCATTTACGCAATTATCTTTGCGCGAGCAAAATTCGGGTTTACGTAATGATTCCGTTTTCATTTTAAATTAATTCATAATCACAAAAATTAATCACGCACCATGCCTTATTTATTTACTTCGGAAAGTGTTTCTGAAGGCCATCCTGACAAAGTTGCCGATCAGATCAGCGATGCTTTAATTGATAATTTTCTTGCTTACGATCCTAAATCAAAAGTTGCCTGCGAAACGCTTGTCACCACAGGTCAGGTTGTGCTTGCCGGCGAAGTAAAATCAAAAGCATACCTGGATGTACAGGAAATCGCGAGGGATGTAATCCGCAAAATCGGCTATACAAAATCCGAATACATGTTTGAAGCGAATTCCTGCGGCATATTTTCCGCAATACATGAGCAGTCTTCAGATATAAATCAGGGCGTAGATAGAAAAATCAAAAAAGAAGATTTTGAGACAAAGGCCAATGCGCAAGGTGCAGGTGATCAGGGAATGATGTTCGGTTACGCTACCAAAGAAACAGACAATTATATGCCCTTGGCGCTAGACCTGGCTCATAAAATCTTACAGGAACTTTCCAAGACGCGCAGAGGAGGGAAAGAATTGAAATATCTTCGCCCGGATGCGAAAAGCCAGGTGACGATCGAATACAGCGACAATAACGTACCCATCAGGATCGATACGATCGTCATATCCACCCAACATGATGATTTTGGTTCGGACAAAATAATGCTGGATAAGATCAAAGATGATATTGTCAATATCATCATTCCAAGAGTAAAGAAGCAATTGAAGCCATCTATCCAGAAATTGTTCAATGACAAAATCACCTATCACATCAACCCTACCGGAAAGTTTGTGATTGGTGGCCCTCACGGTGACACAGGCCTGACAGGAAGAAAAATAATTGTTGATACCTATGGCGGCAAAGGGGCACATGGCGGCGGAGCGTTTTCAGGCAAAGATCCAAGCAAAGTTGACAGAAGCGCTGCCTATGCTACCCGGCATATCGCTAAGAATCTTGTGGCTGCAGGTGTTGCAGATGAAGTGTTGGTGCAGGTATCCTATGCAATTGGAGTAGCAAAACCTTGTGGTTTATTTGTTAGTACCAACGGCACTGCAAAAGTGAACTTAACCGACGGTGAGATTGCAACCATTACAGAAAAAATATTCGATATGCGCCCGTATGCAATTGAGCAGCGTTTCAAACTGCGCCATCCAATTTACAGCGAGACCGCAGCGTATGGCCATATGGGCAGAAAAAATGAAGTAGTGACAAAGATCTTTAACAAAGGAAAGGAAAACGAAAAAAAATTGGAAGTGGAACTGTTTACTTGGGAGAAACTGGATTATGTCTCAAAAGTGAAAACTGCGTTTGGGATAAAATAAATAAGATCATATATTATCCTTTGGCTTAATGGCTCAATTGAATGGAGAAATTGAGCCATTGTCATACAGAGCCATTAAAAATATGGACGAAGCAAAAAATCCCTGGACAATTCTATCTGAAAAAAGTATTTACGAGAATGCGTGGATAAATGTATCAGAATTTGATGTCATCAATCCCAAAGGCGGCAAAGGCATTTATGGAAAAATACATTTCAAAAAAATTGCAGTAGGCGCATTACCATTGGATGAAGATTTCAATACCTATCTTGTCGGACAGTACAGATTCCCGCTAGATGAATATAGCTGGGAGATACCGGAAGGTGGAGGAGAATTTACGGAGAGCCCGCTGGATGCCGCAAAAAGGGAATTGCTGGAAGAAACTGGTCTTGTAGCAAAAGAGTGGAAAGTGGTGTTAAGGATGCATCTTTCAAATTCTGTTTCCGATGAAATCGCAATCATTTTTCTTGCACAAAAGCTGACGCTACACGCACCCATACCAGAAGAAACAGAAGAACTGATTGTAAAGAAAATTCCTTTTGAACAGGCATACCAAATGGTGGATGATGGCAGGATAACAGATGCCATGTCTGTAGCGGCGATTCAAAAAGTAAAACTCATGCTGGCTGATGGCCGGCTTACAAAATAATCTTCGTGAGCAACTCATCACTGATAATCGGCCGCCAACCTTTGA
>DATMMJ010000144.1:0-5854 GCA_035569795.1 Puia sp.
TAACCGGTTGCGAACCAATTCGAAATTGTCCAGATAGCGCTGAACCTTTTGTTTATTTTTTGAAGTAATGTCTGCTTGGCACAGCATCATCAGCGAGTCAATGTCTTCGCCGGCATCAAAAAGCAAACGGCGTATGGCCGAGTCCGTTATGTTCTCTTTTGTAAGGCTTATTGGCCTTAAATGCAGTTCGACCATTTTCTGCACAAAACGCATTTTTTCATTTAAAGGAAGCTTAAAGGCAGTAAAAATTTTAGGCACCATCCTGGCTCCAATTACTTCGTGCCCATGAAAAGTCCAGCCATGGTCTTTCTCAAATTTTTTTGTGGCAGGCTTGGCAATATCGTGTAAAACTGCTGCCCAGCGCAACCAAAGATCATCCGTGTTTTTTGAGATATTGTCTAGTACCTGGAGCGTGTGGTAAAAATTATCTTTGTGACCCATGCCGTCAATATATTCTGCGCCTGCAAGCTCGACCATTTTAGGGAAAATGATTTGAAGCAAACCACTTTTGTACAAAAGATCAAAACCAACGGATGGCTTTTGGCTAAGGACAATCTTATTCAGCTCTTCGGTTATTCTTTCCTGTGAGATGATTTTTACTCTGGGCGCATCTTGCTTGATTGCTTGAAAAGTTACTGGCTCAATCTTGAAACCTAACTCCGAAGCAAACCTGATGGCGCGCATCATGCGCAAAGGGTCATCAAGAAACGTTTGCAAGGGATCCAGCGGTGTTTTGATTATTTTTTTTTCAAGATCCTCTAGTCCATTAAACGGGTCTATCAATTCTCCAAAATCGTCCTGGTTTAAGCTGACGGCAAGCGCATTGATCGTGAAATCGCGTCGCAGTTGATCATCTTCCAAGGTGCCGGGTGTTACGGCTGGCTTTCTGGAGTGATGGCTGTAGCTTTCCTTGCGCGCACCAACGAATTCAATCTCCAGGGAATCTATTTTTATTTGAGCTGTGCCAAAATTCTTAAAAAAAGATACGGCCGGCTTTGGCTGAAAATATTCTGCAACCTTTTGCGCTAATACAATCCCATCGCCAGCCGAAACGACATCAATATCCTTAGTCGGCCTTCCAATCATTTTGTCGCGCACAAAGCCTCCGATCACGTAGGAGCGCATGTCAATTTCTTTTGCAGCCAGCGATATTTTATCAAAAATATATAATTCTTTTTCTGTGCAGTTGATCTTCATGATAGCTGCAAATGTAAGAAGGATGCGTAAAGTTTGAAGATGATAGTTCACCCTTGCATGGCCTCCCTAGCCGACTGCAAAGGTGCAACCCACCACGCTCACACACCTAAGGCTTCCATCAACTGCTCATCTTCAATATTAAGTGCGCAATGGAAATGGCCACGAGGACATGTTTTGTACCCATGCAAGCCGCATGGCCTGCAATCCAGAGGCTCATGTAGTTCAATGATAAATTTCTTATCTGACAAAGGCCCGAAACCAAATGCAGGAATGGTTGAGCAAAAAACGGCCGCGACCGGTGCGTTCATTGCGGAGGTAAAATGCATGGGGGCTGAATCGTTCACATAATTCATCACGGCATCTTTCATCAGCGCAGCGCATTGCAGAAAAGAAAGCTTGCCGCTGAGATTGAATATCGTAGCATGTTTGGCGGAACTAATTATGTGCTCACACATACCGGTATCGGCAGGTCCTCCGCATAAATATATTATTACTTGAGAAGGGATCTTGTCAATGAAGTTGATCCATTTTGACAAAGGGTACTGTTTGGTGAACCATACCGACGCCGGAGAAACAGTAATATAGGCATTTTGCTTATAGGGTTCCACGCTTTCAAAATCCGCTTCTGAAGGATAGAGTTTTGGCTTTATGATTTTATCATCAGTAAAATTCTTGATCAGTGCAAGGTTACGTTCTATCTCGTGGGTCCCATCAACAACCGAATGCTTAATTTTTTTGTTGAACAAAAAACTGAAAGGGTTTTTGTCAAACCCGATTGTTTCTTTGGAACCTGAAAATGCAGTAAGAAAGCCGGTTGCGGCAAACCGCTGCACATTAATCACCTTGTCGTATTTCTCTTTTCGAATCTTAATTAAGATTTTAAACAAATTTAATAGCTTGTTTTTCTTCTTATCCCAAATGATAATTTTTTCCAGCCAGGGATTGTTGTGCAATAGGTTCTCATTCCCTTTCCTTAGCAAAAAATCTATCTGAGCGGAAGGATAATGCTGGTGCAATTTTTCAATAAGTGAAGTAGCAAGCACCACATCGCCAATAAAAGCGGTTTGTATGATCAGAAATTTTTGCACCATGCAAATCTAATTACAAAATCTTACCCAGACCGATCGGGTTTTATCAAGTGCGGATAAATGCCGGGACGCCGTCTTTGTTCCATTTCACGATGGCAGATGGCTTACCAATAGTGTCATCGTCCTGACGAAAGCGAACAACATAATCAACTGCGCGTTTTATTTCTTCGCTTACCTCAGCGAAATATTTGGGCGATGGCTTTTCGGAAAAATTGGCTGATGTGGAAACAACTGGCTTGCGGAACCGCTTAATCAGATGCCTGCAGAATCGGTCTTTAACCAACCGAATAGCTGCGGTACCATCAGCACCGATGAGGTTGTGAGCGAGGCCTATAGCGCCCTCATAAATAACCGTTGTCGGCCTGGGGACACTTTTTAAGAATTCGAACACCCGCAAATCTGGCTGGGTTGTGTATTTGAGCACTTCGCGCTCATCTGTCATTAAAACAATCATACCTTTTGTTCCGGATCTTTTTTTCAGAGCAAATATTTTTTGAACGGCAACTGCATTTGTCGCATCGCAGCCAATGCCCCAGATGGTATCGGTCGGATACAAAATAAGCCCTCCATTATGCAGGGCCTCAACCGCCTGCTCAATATCCTTCTGAAAATCCAAAGCAAATAATGTTTTTGGTAAGAAGGCAAAATTACAAGCATTGAAGAT
Source organism: Puia sp. (assembly GCA_035569795.1). Lineage (GTDB taxonomy): Bacteria > Bacteroidota > Bacteroidia > Chitinophagales > Chitinophagaceae > Puia. The sequence goes on from DATMMJ010000144.1 coordinate 2,950, forward strand.
ATAATGATCATGAAAATGCCTGTAAATCGTTTCAAAGAGGTGTCTGAACAAAAAATGAATCGTACAGTTTTTTTGGTAAAAGTTTTTGTCAGGAGTTTTAAGACGCTCCTCTTTTGCCCTAGAGAAACCAGTTAGCAAACTCCCTGAAAAAATTGCTCTTGTTTTAGGTTAGCAGTCCTTATGTTTGCAAAAAAATAGCAATGGAACTCAAGCAATCGATCGCTAGTGCATGGAGCAACAGAGAGCTGCTGAAGCAAGATAGTTATGCAGATGCGGTGCGAGCAGTCATTGAAGAAATTGATAAAGGCAGGCTCCGCGTTGCATATCTCCATGATGGCAGTTGGACGGTCAATGAATGGGCAAAGCAAGCCATACTTTTATATTTTGCTATTCAACCAATGCAAACCTGGTATCTCGAACCATTTGAGTTTTATGACAAAATGCTGCTAAAGAAGAATTATAAAGAGCTTGGCGTACGCGCAGTGCCGCACGCAGTAGCTCGTTATGGCGCATATCTTGCAAAGAATGTCGTGCTTATGCCAAGTTACGTGAATATAGGCGCTTATGTGGACGAAGGCACGATGGTTGACACTTGGGCAACGGTCGGCAGTTGTGCGCAAATAGGTAAAGGCGTTCATTTGAGTGGTGGTGTGGGTATTGGAGGGGTGCTGGAGCCACTGCAGGCATCCCCGGTGATTATTGAAGATGGATGTTTTCTGGGCTCCCGCAGTATTGTTGTGGAAGGGGTGGTCGTTGAGAAAGAAGCTGTGCTGGGAGCAAATGTAGTGCTGACAAAATCCACTAAAATTATTGATGTGAGCCAGAAAGAACCTAAAGAATATAAAGGGCGGGTGCCATCAAGGAGCGTAGTGATACCCGGATCTTACGCCAAGCAATTCCCGGCTGGGGAGTATAACGTGCCTTGCGCACTAATAATCGGTCAGAGAAAACCGAGTACGGACCTTAAAACGAGCCTGAATGAGGCCTTGAGAGAATTTAATGTGGCCGTGTAGCAAAGACTTATTTTGATTGTATTTGCCCTGCGTAACCTAAATAAAAAAACAGGCCATTATTTTATCATGTTACTGAAAAGTAAGAATAACATTTCACTGGCCGGTTTTCTGATTACTTTTCTTGGAGCTATCCTTTTTTCGACAAAAGCTATTATTGTAAAAAAAGCCTTTGCCGGAACTTCAGTGGATGCGTTGACTTTACTCACTGACCGTATGATTTTTTCTCTGCCATTTTACGTTGGCGCTGCTATTTTTACAAGCCGCAGAAGACATAACGTCCGGATGAACCAACGCCAATGGATATACGTGATTGTGCTTGGCATTGCAGGCTATTATTTCAGCAGTTTTTTTGATTTTGTGGGTTTGCAATATGTGCCCGCAGGGCTGGAGCGCCTGATCCTTTTTCTATACCCTACTTTTGCCGTTCTGATCAACTCCTTTGTGTTCAAGCAACAAATCAGTAACATTCAAAAACTTGCGTTGACGCTCACTTATGTTGGTATTGGCATTGCTTATTTTGGAGAATTAAGAACAGATACACTAAGCCCCAATTTTTATTGGGGCAGCTTCCTTATATTTATTTGCGCCATCACGTATTCATTTTATCTGGTTGGGAGTGGCCGGATGATACCAATAATTGGCGCTACTAAATTTACGGCCTATGCCATGCTTGCCGCAACCGCTGGCGTGTTTATTCATTTTCTATTGCAGCATCATTCGACTAGTCGCTTGTTCGACTCTTCACTGCTTGGGTATGCAATACTACTGGCGCTCATTGCAACGGTAATACCCTCTTTTATGCTTTCTTATGGCATGAAAAAAATCGGATCCAATAATGCCGCGATTATCACCAGTGTCGGCCCCGTTTCAACTATTTTGCAGGCACATTTTATTTTAGGCGACCCGATATTTACTGAACAAGTAATTGGTACCATACTGGTTATTGTAGGGGTATTACTGATCGGATGGAAGAGCCTGGAGCGTAGTGAAATTTGATGCAAGGAATATTTTTCCTTTACTTTGTAGTCCCTGAAAAATAAATGCCCAGGTGGCGAAATTGGTAGACGCACTGTGTTCAGGTCGCAGCGTTCGCAAGGATGTGCTGGTTCGAATCCAGTCCTGGGCACTTTTTTAGCGCATAATTGATTGAATTTCAATAGCTTACATTTCTCATGTGTCCGATTTTTGACACATTTTCACGCTTTCTCCCACTCACCTTGACACATAAGTGACTCATAAATCTCCTAAATTTGACACATGAAACTTAAAAAATCTTAGCTCATGGACATAAGTATTCTCGAACGATTATCCGCCGATAAAACCAAAGAATTTTATACGCTCCAATGGGGCAGAAAAGCGGGTGAGCGAATCGCAACCGGCATCTTTTCTTATACTGCGCCAAAGAATCAAATTCAAAAAAATCATAACAAAGAGGCACTGGCGATTTTGGAGACTAAGAGATCACAGCTTATATTAGAGACCCAGGCCGTCAACAGCGGGCATATTCCTTCCCACAAGATCAAGCGCAATTTTCTTGATTTCTACAAGGAATTTGTGGATACTAATACAAGACCTGGCAACCGTGCATTAACCAGCAGTTTGTCGGCATTCAAAGATTTTTTCAAACAGGATTATATTTCTGCTATCGATATTACAGAAAATTTATGCGAGCGTTTCCGAAATTATCTACTGGATACATTCAACGGAGAAACTCCTGCCGATTATTTTATGCGGTTTAAACGAGTCTTAAGATCCGCAACAAAAGCAGGTTATTTCAGAGTCAATCCAGCCGAGGATGTCAAGGCCAAATCGAAACCATCCATCAAAAAGGAAATACTTGATGCCTCCGATTACAAGAGACTCATTAACGCCTATTGTTCCAATTATGAGGT
>DATMMJ010000145.1:0-13376 GCA_035569795.1 Puia sp.
TCGTTATGTATTATTGTTAAGTTTGAAAAATCCCCATCCGAATTATTACCAACCCAAAACCCAATTTTGCCCGTGGTGCGATCAGCAATGAGTTTGACCTGTAAGGAAGGGCTTTTATCATCGTTTAGATATACTATCAAAGCTCCCGCATCAACAATAATTTTTGCATGGAACCATTTTTCGGGATCAACTGTGCTGGCTAAACTATGTTCATATTTGCCGGGATATTTTTCCCTCAAGGTTGACCAATCATAATGTGGAACAGAGATGTATTGGACCGAATGGCTTTTTCGTATTGTATCGGGTGATTGAAAATTGAACGGACGAAAATAAATTGCGTCGAATGTACTGTCGTTAAGGCCATGAAAAGCGATACCCACAAAGCTTTGTTGCAAAACGTTTTTCCCTTTTACATCAAATTCAAGGATCCCTTTTTGAAAAGACACGCTATTGATCCATGCGACTCCATCGCCGGGCCTGTTGGTAAGATGGACAACTGTTTTTTTATCTTCATTTTCATATACGTTGATATCCCGATTCACTAATTGAAAATGGCTGCTGTTCGCCAGATCAGGTTTGATTGTTCGCTGTTGAGCAACACACTTCAACCCAATAAAAGCGAAGCAAATAATAATAATTGTATATTGCTTTTTAGTCATGTTTTAAATACGTTGTCGGGTTTGCCGTAGATGCTGTGTACAAATTCCAAAACACACTGCTGATCACCTGTTTTTTTAGAATTTTTACCAAGCCGTTTTGAAATAATTTTTTATTATACAATAGTTTTATTCTGTTCTTAAGCTCTTCACCGGTTTGACCATTGCAGCTTTCATTGCTTTATACCCCACCGTTATCCATGCAATAATAATTGCGCCAACAAATGCCAATAAAAAAAACCGGACCCCAAGGTCAATCCTGAATGTGAAATCCTCCAGCCATTTATGCATGAAATAGTAAGATACAGGCGTTGCGATCAGAAACGCAATGCCGATCAATAGGGTAAACTCTTTTGAAAATAGATAAACGATGCTTGCAACAGAAGCACCTAGCACTTTTCTAATACCAACTTCTTTAATGCGCTGCATGGCCATAAATGAAACAAGCCCATATAAACCGAGGCATGAAATGAGAATGGCAATTGCTGCAAAAATTTGGTAAAGCTTTGACAACTGATTTTCCTGCACGTAAAAACTTGCAATCTTATCATCCAAAAATTTATATTCGTACATACTGAGCGGAAAAGTTTGAGCCCATAATTTTTCAACTTCCGTTAGTACCTGCTTTTCTTTGCCCGTTTGAATTTTTATACCGATGGTTTGATAATATTTTTTACTACAGGCGAGCACAACTGGCGCAATCGGATCACGCAGGGAGTTTGCATGAAAATCTTTTATCACTCCCACAACCAATGCGTGCACCCGGCGATTCCAGAAGCTTATTTCTTTGCCGATTATTTCTTCAGGCTTTTTAAGCCCGAGTTTTTTTATGAGGGTCTCATTCACAACAAATTCGTTTACGGTATCGCTTTGCACATAAGGCCTGCCTGCAATAAATTGCAAATTGTAAGTTTTGAAATAATCTGCATCGGCCCATTTTAATATTGGTTCAAAGCTTGTTTCTTTTGGCGAACGGTTGAAAGTGAATTCGCTCCTCCAGTTGCCATCATTTGCAGGAGGAGAGTTACTGAAACTTACATTTTGGATGCCGGATTGTTGTAACAATTCCTGGCGAAGAATTTCTATCTTAGAACCGCTCAAACTATCGCCCGGAACAGGTACGTTCACAATTGCATTTTTATCAAAACCCATTGGCTGAGTTTGAAAAAAATTCATCTGGCTTAAAATAACTAAAGTCCCAATAATCAAAATCTGAGCAATAGTAAATTGAAGAACAACCAAACCTCTTCTCAATGAAATGCCCCCTGCTGATTTGAGACTAATTTTGTTTTTCAAAGCATTCACCGGATTAAATCCCGATAAGATAATTGCAGGATAAAAGCCTGATAATACTGTCACCGAAATTGCGAGGATGAATAAGAATAAAATGACCATTGAAGCTTTTGGCAAACCATGTTCAAGAGGGATATTCAACAATGAACCGAGGTGAGGTAAAACGATCCACGCTAACAAACAAGCAAGTGCGATTGAAAAAATGGTGACCAAAAATGTTTCTCCAATAAATTGGCGCACTAATTGCACACGGCTACCCCCTAAAACTTTTCTTACACCTACTTCTTTGGAGCGGTTGATTGCCTGTCCTGTCGCGAGGTTGATGAAATTTACACAAGCAATCACCAAGAGAAATAAACCGATCAATGCTAAAGCAGCAATAAGTTCTTTACTGAATGTGCGTTCGTTATAATTTCCAAAACGGTTATCAAAATGTATTTGATCGAATGGTTGAAGCAGGTAAGATATTTTGATATCAGAGCTGCTGTTTTTTTCTTCATGCTTAGCCCTGAATGCAGGCAGCAAGGAACTGATCTGTTGCGACGATACATGCGGAGGTAAAACGATAAGACAATTGTCGCTAACGTCAGTGCTTGCCCAATCTGTGCTTTTCGCAATGTCAATTGTTTTAAAGGATATAACAACTTGAAACGGGAAATCAGAATTCACCGGCATATCGTCAATAATGCCTGTTACTTTTAGTGTTTCTGTATTCGCATGTTCAATAACTTTTCCAATTGATTGTTTCCAATCGCCAAAATATTTGTCTGCAATTGTTTTTGAAAGAACAACTGTGTTGGGCTCTGATAGAGATGTTTTCGGGTTCCCCGCCAGCCATTTAACATCAAGTATATCGAATACCTGAGCCTGTGCGTAAAAAATATTGGGTTCTTTAAATTTTTTCCCACTCTGATTATCCGCCACAGTAATCTGGTCGCCGCCGCTGCCAAAAATAGTTCCGACGGCTTCCAACTGAGAAAAATCTGCTCGCATTGCATCACCAACAGGGATAGGAACGCCGTTAGAATAGTCAAAGTTGCCGGCCCGGTTAAATTGTGAAACTACCCTATAAATGCGGTCTTTCTTTTTATGAAAATTATCAAAACTTGTTTCAAACTGAATGACGAAGAAGATAAGCAGGCAGGATGCGATGCCAATTGTTAATCCCAGGAAATTAATAAAAGTAAAACCCTTATTACGTATCAAATTTCTGAATGCTGTTTTGAAATAATTTTTTAGCATTGATGAATTATTTAAAATTCACTTAAATTCTGTCATACATTATAATGCGTGGTTTTCATTTTTTCATCTCAGCATTTGCAATTTTGTCTTACTCTGTTCTCAGACTCTTCACCGGATTTGCAATCGCGGCTTTTATTGCATGGAAACTCACCGTTAACAAGGCAATTAAAATCGCCAGAAGCCCAGCCAATACAAACATCCACCAGCTGACAGGAGTCCTATAGGCAAATATTTCCAGCCATTTGTTCATTCCATACCACGCCACGGGCGATGCTATCACGAGCGCTATCAATACCAGCTTGATAAAATCTTTGGAAAGCAAGGAAGTAATATTTGTAACGGAAGCGCCGAGGACTTTGCGGATGCCTATTTCCCGGGTGCGTTGTTCGGCAGAAAAGACGGATAAGCCAAATAACCCCAAACAGGCAATCAAAATGGCAATGCAGGTAAAATAGCTAACGATTACCGATACCCGCTGATCTTTTTCGTAATTGTTTCGAAAATCGTTATCAAGAAATGAATACACAAAAGGTATTTCAGGATTGATTTTGCTCCATGCATTTGATAGGTCCTTCAGTAGGGTGGTGTAATTTCTTGTTGATACATTGACAATAGCATAACCATACTTGTTTCCAACAGAAGTAGTGAAGCCAAAAGGCTTTATGGTAGTGTATAAGCTTTCAAAATTAAAATTCTTAACTACTCCCACAATATTCATTGTGTTGTGGGTTCCCTGAAAGTCAAAATACAACTTTCTCCCAACTGCATTTGTCACATCATATCCAAACTCTTTGAGTGCTGCTTCGTTCAGCACGATGCTGTTGGAATCTGCTGTAAACTCCTTGGAGAAGCCCCTTCCAGCCAGTATGGTAAAACCCAAGGTTTTGAAATAATCATCCTCCACCGTGCAGAGATGCACGTCAATCACATCCTGGGTTGTTTTACCTTCAGGATAAAAAAGAAGGTCCTCCACATTGGGAATTCCCGGATAGGTAGACCCGCTCGTTACGCTCTTTATATTGGTATTTTTTAAAAGCTCGTTTTTTAGGCTGGCATAATTTTTTATTGCATTCTTATCCTGCAGTGGTAAAACAATTTGTTCATTTTTGTTGAAACCAAGCTGCTTATTGTCCAGGAAATTCAATTGCTTAATGATAACCACAGCCGCTAAAACAAGACAAATTGAAATGGTAAATTGAAATACAACCAACGCTTTCCTTATGGTGACTGCAGAAAGATTATTTAGCAATTTCCCTTTTAGTACGGCAATGGGCCTGAACGATGACAAATAAAATGCTGGATAGATGCCCGACAGGACCCCTGCGCACAATGTAAGCCCTGCAATACCAAACCATAGTTCGGGTTTGTCAAAAAGATGCAGGTTTTTTTGAGTAATGGTATCAAAAAACGGAAGCAGGGCTGATGCAAGCAACAAGGCCAAAAGCAATGCGAGAAAACTCATTGTCAACGATTCTCCGAGAAATTGATAAATCAAAGATCTCTTTTCAGCACCTAATACTTTTCTTATGCCTACTTCCTTTGCCCTCTTTCCGGAACGTGCAGTGGAAAGATTCATAAAATTGACACAGGCAATAAGTAACACAAACAGTGCTATGCTGCCAAGAATATACAGATAAGTGATATTCCCGTTGGGTGCTATTTCGCTATCCAAATCTGAATGCAGGTAAATATCTTTCACATTCTGTATAAATAATTGTTTTGAAACTCCCAGTGCTTTCAGGTCTGTGCCTCCTCTGTGCTGAAGAAATGGCTGGAGCTTTTTCTCAAAAGTTTTAGGATCAGTTCCTTTTTTCAGCTTTACATAGGTGAAAAATAGATTGTTGGTCGCCCAGTTGGTTTGGTTTTCAGTCCAGGTACCAATATCCCCATTGCGCATAGAAAGAAAGAAGTGTGCGGGGATATGCGATTTAATTGAAACATCTTTGTAAACACCTTTTACCGTATAATTAAAATTGCCGTAAGGCATACCGATCTTTATTGATTTGCCTACCGGGTTTTCATTTCCAAACATCTTTTGGGCAACTTCCTCTGAAATTACTACGCTGTTTGGCTCATTGAGTGAGGCAACGGCACTGCCATATTTAAAATCATACGTGAAGATTTGAAAAAAAGTGGAGTCAACATAGTAGCCATTGGTCTCATAAAATTGTTTGCCGTCACGATTATGTTCATATCTCAAAAGCATTTTATCAAGGGTCGGAAATTTAAGCAACCTGGTAGCTTGTTCGACCTCAGGCATGTCTTGCTTTAAGCCCCAGGCAATGGGCGCTGAGGTTCGTGCCCAAGGCTTATCTTTCACGTTTCCCAACTGCCCTGCTTTGGTAGCTATCCTGAATATGCGATCGGAATCCTTGTTTTGATGGTCATACCCCAATTCACTAAGAATGTAAAGCATGATGAGCGTACTTGTCGCAAGGCCCACGGCCAATCCGAAGATGTTGATGAAGGAAGAAGCTTTGTTTCTCTGCAGATTCCGGAAAGCGATTTTAAAATAATTTATAAGCATCATCAGTTGTCTTTTGCTTTGTGGACTGGAAAATGAGTGAAAGTTTTGACAGCTTGCTGAATAATGGGAATTATCACAAAAGCTGCTTCCAACAGCATGCCGGAATAAAACACAGGTGATTTACAGTGCAGTAGTGGTACCCAATATACGAATCAGTTCGTTTTTGATACAGGCAGTGTACGTTTTTGATACAGTTTAAGGCAAAGCTCGAGGCGTCTTTTTCGCTATGCCCGATAGTTAAAATTGCGGATCAATTCAGATTTTCCCGGCTTACCGCCCCCTCACTGGTTAGCCATCTTCGCTCCTCTAGTGAAGGGAAAGGGGAACTTAGCAAATTTCATAGAAATACGTCCCGGGTAAAGCTTATCCGTTTCCTATTCCATCACTACCTATTTATTTCCTTCCTGGCTTGTTTATGCCAGATACATTATTATATGCTGTTGTCAGGGCATCCTTGAAGACCTGCTTCTTTACTTTTTCCAATTCAACAAAAGTGGAGCCGTTCCTGCCCCAGAATCCGGGAACAGGGAAGAAAACACTCCTGTCGTAAGTGCAAAAAACAGATTGGTCAACCAAGGGCAGCTTGAGCATTGCCCTGTTTGTTTTCAGGTGGTAGGTTGCAAATATTTTTTTCTTTGTTCTAAAAGACGTCAATTCAAAATGAGGCAATTCCACTGCATCAGGAAACGAAAGCGCTAACTGGCGGAAGGTTTCGATATTCACCATTTGTTGAATTTATGGGGAGGTATAGGTGTTTTTATGTTTCAACCAGCCGGCACACAGTACAAAGTACTCGCCTGCTACAAGAATTTCAACCATCTTTTTTCGGGGTGCGCCTTTTTATACGTGCCAAACCACCGGCATAGGTAGTAAAGCAAAATAACATTAAGCATAAATTCTGCATAAAGCAAAACAAGGGTCCATCTATGTTCAGGGGGTATCTCCACAAAGGGCGCGGTAGCATACCATCCGGAAGTAATAGTGCCTACTTTAAAATAATTGGTTAAAAGAGCCCCCAAATGAATAAGAAGTATATGCAAAATATAATAGAACAATGGAACTCTGCCAAAGGTAGCAAGCACATTAGAAAACCACCCCTTTGCTTTTTCTGCTAAGGGCATACAGGCTATTAATGGCCCAAGTGTCATAAGCAGGAAAAGCTGGGAAGCCGGGTACTTTTTTTGGTTCAACAGTTTTAGGATAAAAGGCAGGTCCTGGGCTGATGAAGGCTGTTTTAAAATGAGCAGAGTGCCAATTACGATATATAAAGTGATTGCGGACAAACCGGTCCAGATACAAATCCGTTGGCGCCGTTTAGGATCTTGCGAAAAGACCAATCCAAACCCATATCCTGCTGCCATCACGCCGATCCATGGTACTAGCACATATAGAATGCTGACACCCGGCAGTGCATCCAATCCTGCGGGATATATAAATTCCCATAAATATCCTGCAATCTTCTGGCTGGATTGTGGCATCAAAGAAGGCACAAACTGAAATATTTGTTGCAGAAAAATTATGGCTAATCCTGTAACCCCAACCACAACTGGTTTCAGCCATATAAGGGCTGCCATGATGACCATGCACCAGCCAAGCATCCAGATGATACCGGCTAGCAAAAAATTTGAATAATCGAAATTAAACGTCCAGAAAAACCGGATGACAGTTAATTCTAGTAATACTAATAAAAGACCACGCATTACCAGGTGCCGTCCTAACAAGCCCTTACTGTTTAATTTTTTACCATAAAGAAAAATACTTGTGCCTGCTAGGAACACAAAAGAGGGAGCGCAAAAGTGGGTGACCCATCTGGTAAAAAAAATGCCATAATCCTTTCCGCCGGCAGGGATGCCAGAGTACACGCGCACATGATCAATTGCCATTAGCACCATCACGACGCCTCTTAAGATATCAATTGATTTGATTCTTGGTTCAAGAAAAGCATTTGCGGCTTTTGGTGCAGTTGTCATGGCCCGATGTCGATTTTCAAATCAAATTATAGTGAACTCGCTCATCAAAATGTTTCTCGCTGCTGTTGGAAGGGGACTCCAACCTGATTCATAAATATACGGATCCTAATTATTTTCCACCAAAAATGGAATATATGGATAAAAAAATATGCTGGTTTGTCATCTAAGCCAAGTCAATTATTCATTTCCAAAAAATATCCGGCATTGGTTTACTCAGTAAATGCTCGTAAATAAAATGATAGTCTTCATTGTGGGCATGTTTTTTTTTGTCATCGGGCCAATGGCTTCTTCCATGACGAACTCCTGAGTAAATCATCATCTCAAAATGTTTGTCAAGCTCTTGGAGCTTATTAGTAAACTGGATGCTGTTCTGCAGGTGGGCATTGTCGTCTAAGTTACCGTGCACTATACGTATCAGGCCTTTATAATTTTTCGCATATTGCATGGGAGAATTCATCAGATAGCCATCAGGATTATTTTGGGGTGTGCCCATAAATCTCTCCGTGTAATAAGTGTCGTAAAGGCTCCAGTCAGTTACCGGATAATAAGCAATGCCATGCGTGAACACACCTGCCCCATAGGTAAGAGCCATGCAAGTCATGAAGCCCCCAAAGCTATAACCCGTGAAACAGACTTTTGTGGTATCCACAAATGACAGTTTGCGCAGCCACCGGGCGCAATCCATAAAATCTTCTATCTCATATTTGCCCATTTGCCTGAAGATATAATTCATGCCTGCTTTGCCAAAATGCCCGCTGCTCCTGTAGTCCATCGTCATTTGTATCAGGCCCTCTTTAGCCCACCATTGTTCACGTAAATCGTCCGACCAGTGGTCGTTGAAAGTGCCTAAACCGTGGCCGCCATATACTTCAATCAGGACAGGATATTTTTTATTCTGGTCGAAGTGAAGCGGGTAGGTGATTTTTACTGTCAGGTCAAATAAACTATCCCGCGTTTTTACGGTGTGCAATTCATTTTTTGCCAGATCATAGTCATCAAATTCAATCCCTTTACTATCGCCAAGCTCTCTGACCAATTTTCCTTTGTCGTCCACTAATGACATCTTTGGGGGCGTGAAAGTATTCGAATAAGTGCTAATAAAATATTTGCCACTCGGCGAAAGCAAAATTTCACTCTGCGAATAATCACCGAATGATAATCTGGTCAAACCTTTCCCATCGAAACCGATTTTATAAAAATCTGTTCTTAATGTGTTTTCCTTTCCCGCAAGAAAATAAATGAATTTGTTTTTTTCATCTACCCGTACAATGTTGCCGACCCAAAACGCTCCTTGCGTTATTTGATTAGACAGCGTTCCATCCATGTTGTATAGATACAGATGGTCCCATCCGCTTTTATCGCTGTTTATAATGTACTGGTTGCTTTTTTCAAGAAAACGGATCCCGTATTTCGCACTTACCCATGTCTTTTGTTTTTCTTCATACACCTGCTTTTTGCTCCCGCTGCTGGTATCGATAGCAAATATTTTCAGCTCCTGCTGATTGCGCGCAATCCATTGGGCCCAAAGAGAGGAGCCATCTGGCAACCAGAATGGAGGTCCGAAATACTGATCGTCTTTTTCATTGAAATCTGCCCACAAGATTGCCGGATTTGTCACAGAGACAATGCCGAGTTTTACTGCAGGGTTTTTGTCGCCTGCCTGCGGATAATGGCATTTTTCCAGTGATCCATGTTTTCCTTCCGAATTATAGATCGGATATAAGGGCACCTCCGATTCATCAAAGTGTATAAATGCAATATGCCTGCTGTCGGGGCTCCACCAAAAAGCTTGATAATTTCTTCCGAGCATTTCTTCATAATATACCCATGCGGCATACCCATTGGAGATATCTTCTGAGCCATCATGGGTAAACTGGATTTGTTTACCCGTGCTTATTTCTTTTGCGAAAAGATTATTTGCTCTTGTATAGGCAACCCATTTGCCATCCGGGGAGCGCGATGGGTTCTTTCCATCCTCTGGGATATCACCAGTTACTCCAATTTTTGTGGAAACCGGCTCATAAGAAACGGCATTTCCTGTTTTTGCATCAACAGATAAAAAAGAAGTTTTCCTGTTTTCTGCTCTTCTTTCGAGATAATGCTCATCGTCTATCCACCGCAGGACGTCTGGCAAAGGCTTGCTGATGGTAGTTGGAGCATCCCTAAATATTTGTTCATAGGCAATTTCCTTCTTTTGTGCGTTGCAAAATGTAAAAATAAAAAGAAAGCATGCGATGGAAGATATGAGTTGTTTCATTTGTATAACTAATAATTTAGTTATACAATACTAATGGAAAATAGGTGGTGAACAATTTTTTTTTTGTAAGATATTCTTATTTTCAATTGACAGGGCGCCAACTGAGCATTTTGGTTCGATGACAAATGCATAGGGATAGGATTTTATTTTTGGGAAATGAGTACAATCCAAAAGGCCAAGAGTAGTTTGGTTTCCTATAAACTAAAATGTCATGCTTCCACCTCCAGCAATTGGCCAATCGCCATGTTGAGGAAATTTGGAATTATGTGAGAATAGGTCCACAAGATCTTATCCGGATCATTCAAGTGCTCGATCATACTTTTCCATTTTGCTTCGCCATAACCGGTGATAACCGTTTGCTTTTTATCTTCCCTCTGGAGGTACATGGTCATGCCAACAGCATCTGCCTCTGGATGAAACTGTGTGCCAATCATATATTTGTTAAAACGTATTGCCATGATGGCTCTTTCCAGTGGCACATGTGGCCTGTCTTTTTCAATGCATAAAATTTTTGCGCCCATCTGGCGAAGGCGTTTCTGGTTAGGCTGGATCACCTGGAAATCCCTGCTGTCAACTGAATAAAAAGGATCCGCGAGCCCACTAAAGACAGGCTCGCTTTTGCCATCCTTTACCAAGTGCATGGGGAACACACCGAAGGCTGTTGATCTTCTTTTTATGACGTTGGCCAATTTAAAATGCCTGCAAACAAGCTGGTAAGAATGACAAATCAAAAAAATATATTTTTTGTTTTGCTCTAAAGAATCGTTATTCCATTTTTCAACTTCTCGGAGCCAATTGAAATACAACCTTTCCCATTCGCTTCCCTCTGAGCCCAGAGGGCTTCCGGGCCCGCCTGTTGAAATATAGATGTCATAACTCATATCCGGAATTTGCATGGCCAGCCTTACTTCAAATTCATCCTGCTCCACAGTAAGGGCATTCGTTTCGCCATATTCAGAAAGTATCTCTCGCAGGCAACGCATGCCCTGATTCGGATGCCCTTCATTCATATCAAGTATGGCTATGCGTATTTTTTTATCACTGGACATAACTGCAAATTTAATAATTTTTGAAGGAATTTTATAACTCTATTCACGGTTAACAAAAACCAATTGGTATTTCTCAAGCACAATTCTTCGTCACAATATTGTTATGTAACTTCATCAATAAACCTTTGTTATGGTACCGGCATTACGCAAAGCTTTTAATGAGGCATTCTCGCAACAGCAATATGAAGCCTTCTTGAATGACTTGAACAGTCTGCATCCTGGCGCTATAGAATTTCGCATAGCGGAAACCCCGGAGTTCATATCTAAAGAATTCGGCAGCAAAATTTTTGAAGCCTGTGAGTCCATCATTGATGTGATCACGGACGAAGGGTTTAAAAAATTAACGGAACGCTCCATACCAAAAAAGGATTCTGTCCCCAATGAAAATGATATTTCACATTTCATTGCGCTTGATTTCGGCGTTTGCATAAACGATCAAGGAGAGTTAGAGCCTCAGCTTATAGAGATGCAGGGATTCCCGTCGCTATACGGTTTTCAGGTCTATTATCCTGACTTGCTGAGAAATTATTTTTCTATACCTGAAAATTATTCTCAATATCTGAATGGGTACGACCGCCAGTCTTACTTAAGAGATTTGAAAGAGGTGATAGTGGGAAAAGAAGAACCCGAACACGTTATACTGCTGGAGATAAAACCACATCAGCAAAAGACAAGGATTGATTTTTATTGCACCGAGGATTATTTGGGCATTCAGCCTGTTTGCATAACTGAGCTGCAGCAGGAGGGGAAGAAATTATTTTATATGAATGAAAAAAGTGGGAAAAAAACTGCAGTCTCGAGAATTTACAACCGCATCATTTTTGATGACCTATATGCGCAAAAAGCTTCGCTTGGAAGCATTGTGGATATCACGCAGGATCTTGATGTGCAGTGGGTGCCACACCCTAATTGGTTTTACCGTATTAGCAAATATACGCTGCCTTTTATCCATCATCCTTTTGTTCCGGCAACATATTTCCTAAATGAGATAAAGCAAATCCCAGCCGATCTTGAGAATTATGTGTTGAAGCCGCTTTATTCTTTTGCTGGTCAGGGAGTCGTGATTGATTTGTCGCAAGCTGACCTTGATAAAATAAAAGACCCGGAAAACTGGATACTGCAGAAAAAAGTGAAGTATGCCGATGTGATCATTACGCCGGACATTCCTGCCAAATTGGAGATCAGGATGATGTATATATGGAAAGATGGCGAACCAAGGCCAAGACTGGCGATCAACCTTTCTCGGCTAAGCAAGGGGAAAATGATAGGCGTGCGTTACAATAAGGACAAGCTGTGGGTGGGAGGAAGTGTTTGCTATTTTGAAAAGTGAAAGGACATGAAGGCCTGCATTCTTGCAATCAGAGGGACAAATTTGCTCAGATGCTGGGGGATATAATTTACTTTGTTTTAGACGAGTAATTAGTCCTAATATTGCAAAATTTTTTGTGCGTATGAAGCTGAACGATCTGCTTTCTTATTTTGAACTGTACAGAAACCTCAAGGAATCCGGAAAAGACACAGTACTTAATAAAGACCTTTTAGAGAAAGAAAAAGAGTTTGTAAATAGACAGATCACTGTGCCGGGGGTTGTGAGCGAAATAGATTTTCTCAAAAAGGAAATCATCATCACGTATAAAGATAAAACGGTTGAGCACAACCCACTCAAGAGGTTTATCAGTAATCATTTTTTTGTTTTTGCAACTTGCGAAGACCTCGATGGTTTAATAAAACAATTCAATATTGAAACTGATGACCTCGTCCAGTTGACCGGTGTTGTCATCAGCTTGCATCGCAAATCGGCCATGCGCATTGCATTTTCGTCCATTTCTGTCATCGAAAAAAACTACGGCTTAACAAAATCAAGCGACAAAAAAGGCTGCTTTATTGCTTCGGCTGTCTATGGAAGCCGCGATGCTGAACAGGTGCAGCAGTTCTATCAGATCAGAGATCTTGTTATTGCCAAATCTTGGCTCGGTCGGATATTCATCAGGTTTTATTACGGCGTTTCCCCTACCCTTGCAAAATGGATTGACAAGAGACCTGCAATGAAGTCCTTTATAAAGAAATACATTCTAGATAAAATCCTTCGCAGGTTTCAGGACTTTACCTAGGCAGTTTTATCTTACTAGTGCAACCATCAGCTATCCACCTCCCGATATTGCTATCTTTGTAAAAACAATTATTCTTTTAATGGATTTGCAATTAAAAGGCAAAACGGCGTTAGTGCTTGCTGCCAGCAAAGGGCTGGGCAAAGCGGTTGCATCAGCATTTGCAGCAGAAGGAGCAAATATTGTTATAGGTTCCCGCAATCACCAGGAGCTTGAATCTACTGCAAACGCATTACGCTCTGCACACAATGCAAACGTTTTAGAAGTGCCCGTT
>DATMMJ010000146.1:0-2819 GCA_035569795.1 Puia sp.
CCATTGCCGGCACTATAAAAATAACCTGCCTAGATGCATTTGATACGGATCAGGAAATTAACGTGCTTGCATATCCTAAAACATGGCAGGTTACCGATCCAATTCCCATTGCAGGAAAAATAATAGTAGGGGCAAACTCAAAAAAAAGAAGGATACCCGTTAAATTTATTTTTGTGAAGGTGAAAACAGATATCCTGAACACGGGAGTAGCAAACACAGGTACCTATGGAAGTTTAACAGTAAATGGACTTACAGAAATCAACAACCTGGACAATACGCTTTTTCAATGTTTTTTCGACCAGGAAGCTGTTTTTGCGCCCGATCTGGATTTAACTGCGAATAAAGATCTCAAAGCCCCCGATCCAAAAGATCCAACTTTGGGTAAATATATAGACCCGGTGACAAATTCTATCAATTTTGGGGCGCCTGGTTTCAGATCGGGACTACGAACGCTTTTTCTTCAGGTAAAAGATGGCTCCGGTAAATTGATAAATGCAAAATACAGTGATGCTAAAATTTTTACTGTCTTTAGCTTTAATGAACCCGCAGTCAAAAATGTAATCGGCGCGATAGAAGCAATAGGCACGAGGAACCTTGTATTGTTTTCTTCCAGAGATACCACGACGCTCAATCACGAAGTATTACATGGCTTTGGGCTGCGGCACACGCACAAAGAATCTAGCGCAGGTTATAAGGTGTTATCAGAAAGCAAGTATACTTATCCCAATGCTTTAAATGACAAGGTAAATTGTACCGATAATGTAATGAGCTATAATGATAAAGGGTGGACTACCTGGAACTGGCAATGGACACTGTTAAGATCTATAAACCAATGAAGGCATATTTAATAATACCAGTTTTCTGTTTATCGCTTTTTTCTTCGTGCACAGCCCAAGTAAAACCGAAAAATAAACTTAATATAAAAAATGACACAATGGAAAAGTTTGATGTTGTACGATTCGATGAAAAAAAGATAAACGGTGAATATAATTTTACCACATCAGATCATGCGCAGGTACGACAAGTGGAGAACAGTGCAGATTATACAGAAGAAATTAAATATCCTTCAAGTCCATTCGTTAAAATAAGAGCGTATTTTAAAGCCAGCGGAAGCATTAAAATACGAGGAGAGAAATTTTATAATTTCCCTGTCGGCACCTGGCAATATTTTGATACCAACGAAAAACTGGTAAAAGAAACCAATTGGGAAACCCCCTTTAAATTTCCTATCAAAGACCTGGACGAAAAAATGAAAAAAATGGGAGTCAATATTATGGTTGTTAAAGCCGGCACCAATGTTCGTAGGGCAAGCACCGTTTCACCTTTTTATTTTGTAAGCTACCCGGTTAATGCGGATAACCCATATCAGGTATATGAATTAAAAATTGATGGAATTACCGGCGAGGTGCTCGAGAAAAACATAATGGTGACCAAAAATTAACTGCGCTTTTAGGACAGGATAACTGTTTGCTGTTATTTTGAAACAAACCTATTATACATGCTATCTTTTTACTTCCTGTTTGATGCTGCCCGTGCTACGGAACCCAACCTGGTTAATGCAACAGCTATTAATGAGCATGTTGTTTCATTGTACAAGGGAAGAAGTGAAGAAGCGCTGGCATCTGTAGCGCCGTATATTTTTAGTTTTCCGCATTCTGAAGAATTTTCAGATTTCATTTTGCGAAACGGGTGGGGGAATAGCTGGGGAATTTTTGCTTATACAGCACAAAGTATAGAAGACATTTTTCATCATTTCCGAAAATTTTTATTTATTAAAACCCAAGATGAAAAACAATTCTACTTCCGTTTTTACGATCCCCGGGTTTTAAGGATATTCCTTCCGATTTGTGACACCGATCAGATTTTGGAATTTTTCGGGCCTATTGAAAAATTTATCCTTGAAGGGGAAGCCAAAGAAGATGCGATGGAGTTTTCTCATCAAAATGGCAAATTGATACAGCGGAAAATAAATCTTGAAGAAGTTTTCGGTGCGAGTGCAAGCAAACCAAAAAAGGAAGAACTGCACTTGCAAACAAAAAAAAGTAAAAATAAGATCATTGATGATGAGCCGCGCTAGGGGAATGAACAAAATCACTATTTTTTGAAATGTAAATAAATTCTATAAACACGAAGCAGTTTTTCACTATCGTCCTGACCACATGTAATAAAATTTGCCACAGTCTGTATTGAGCCAGGTTTTTTTGAGTAATGTGGTTGGGTTAATATTAAAATCCTGATAAGATGAGATCGAAAGACAGAGCCATTTTTCGCGACGCTGCCAAAGACTTAAATCTTTGGATTTTAGTCCGCGATACAAACCAAAAATCTCTTAGATATATTGGCAGGGCCGGGTATAAACCTAAACGCATTGATTGCAAAGCTAAAACGGCTGATTTCAATTATGGACCCTATGTACTTGCAGGATTGGTCGTGAGCCCACTGATTCATCCAAAAGCATTCAGGGCATTTAAGCTTCCTGATGCCAAGCTGCAATGGGAGAAAACCGGATACCTTATTGGTGGCCGATATAGACTCAATACCTATGTAACAAGTCAGCACTATGGCTGTCTCATGATAGATGGAAATTATATTCATGGCGACTATGATTTGTTTGACATCGTTGATCCGACGCAGCCGCACCGTAATTTAGGGCTGGTGGCAAGCCAACATGGAGTTAGAAATATCCTGGGGGCAAATACCACGAAGGTAATGGACTATGTTAACCCGCGTATCGGAACACCGATGATACAACATGGGGGGCATGCCCAATTTTCGGATCTCAGTAATCAGTCTAAAATAGATGTATTTGGCCCTAATGG
>DATMMJ010000147.1:0-3922 GCA_035569795.1 Puia sp.
TAATAACTTTTTCCATGGCCTGCGACAAGCAAGGCGATTGCAGTTGCAATTCCAAACCCGATAAAGCGATAAGGCCTGCCTGCTTTGGTGAAACTTACCCAATACATTCCCAAAGACCAGATATAGACGCAAGGAAAATTAAAGAGCAATTGATCGATTAAGAAACCTGACTGGCTTACATTCTGCAATTGCTGGCGCTGCAACTCTTTCATGTGGTAAATTACCGGGAACCCATGGCTATATTGCCAAATCAGGTTTGGCAGAAAAATTGCAAACCCAATGAGGAGCGCATAATAAAAATGCTTGTTACGTAATATCTTCCTTTGTTTAGTTAAAAGCAATCCAACCAATAAACTGATTGCAAAAAACCCCACTGAATATTTGCTCATCATACCTAACCCTAAACCGATACCAGCGATATATAACCCCTTCGGCGCCCCGGTTTGGACATAACGAACAAGACCGTAAGCCACGAGCGTCCAGAAGAATACTTCTAAATAATTGGGCTGGAACATAAAATGGACATGCAAGTAGTAACCGAAAATAAAAGGAAGAAAACCAAGGAAAAGGGCAAACTCTTTACCACCAAAGGAGAGGATTAACCTGGCGGTTAAAATGAAGGTCAATGCTCCAAACAGCGAAGGCCATATCTTGATCCAGAATAAACTGCCTCCCATTACATTCGATACAAATGCAAATACTGACATCATTGGAGGCACTTCCAGGTATCCCCACGCCAAATGTTGGCCTTCTGCGATATACAGGAATTCATCTCTGTGCGGTTCGTAGGCCCCATTTTGAATTATAAAGGGAAGTACGAATTTCAATAATGCCAATAGATAGATCAGGTGCATTAGGCTGAAAGGACGAAATTTCGAATGCTTACCTATTTCTGACCGGGAAAACATTTTTTTCACGATACCAAGTTTAGGTATTTTATTCATTCAAAATATGTTTTAGAAAAATTTCTACATGAAAAAGGTTGCCAATTGTGATACAATTGTCGTATGGGTTGCGCTAGCCAACTATAACTCTTTTGATAGTATTTGAATCGTGGAATGAGGATAAAAAGACCGGTTGGCGATCACTTCAACGCACAAAAGCAAGACCCGCAAAAAGGTTTTCAAATTTACGATTATATTTTACAGGCGCATCTAATCAATTTAATTACTTCATTTTTCGAATGGAACTATGATATTTCCGATTATATTAGCCCCAGGGATGAGATTCAATTAATACTCAGCAGCACCAAAAGTAAAAAATCTGTGAGGGTGCCTCGCCTTTTTCAGCAGAAATTAATATCGTGCTTGAACTGCTTTCACTTATTAGCTTCGGTCTGATTTTTGCGAGGGCAACTTTTACCGAACTGTCTATCTTTACATAGAAACTATTGTTAACTAATAAAACATATCGGGTATGAGCATGAATTCAGTAATACATTTTGAGATGGGGTATTTTGACCGTGAGCGCATGAAGAAATTTTACCAGTCGGCCTTCGGCTGGAATCTGCAACAAATGGGAGCAGAGATGGGCAGCTATGTCTTAGCACAGACTGCCGAGACAGACGAAAAGGGAATGGTGAAAACGCCTGGTGCCATCAATGGTGGTTTTTATGAAAAGACGGACAATTCGCTTTCGCATGCGCCTTCAGTTGTCATTTCGGTTCAGGACATAAAGAGTGCGATGAAGGCGGTAGAAGCAGGTGGCGGCAAGATTCTTGGAGCTATGGATAACTCGGGAGGCCATAGCATGGAACCAATGATGATCCCAGGGGTGGGCCTTTGGATTTCCTTCCAGGATACGGAAGGCAACCGGGTAAGCCTTTTGCAACCGGGCAGAGCGATGTAAGCTGCTCCCTCGGCTTAGAATATTGTCTGGTGAAAACATACCGAACCGGGAGGTCATCCGAAACGGGCCATCTTTTAATCAGACTTTGAAATCACATTCTCAGCGGGCCTTCTGCATCTGTTCGATAGCGATCCATCCTTCCGGCGTGATCCCCATAATTTCGGTAGCTACTCATGGCATCTGGTAAGTCTCGAAAAAAGACATCCGCGCAATTTGATGGTCTACTTCGCTGATGCAAAACACTAGGAGAATTATGAACTGGCTAATTCGCTGGCAAATCTAACGCGGGTTTTATTTGTCCCCTGTGACAGGTGGTGCAATTGACAATAGCAGGGTTGCTCTCCAAATTTTGAATGTTCTTCAAGAGAATTTCATTTATCTGTTTGTTCATTGCTGACATCTGCCTTGCAATTTCTTTTTCTTTTTTTTCTTCTGAAGCAAAATCATTTGTATTGTGACAATGACCGCAACTTACGCCCAGGCTTCTACTATACCCGAAATTCATTATCGCCAACAGCCTTTTTGCAGGTATTTCTTTAAATATCTTAAGGCCTTTAAATACTGAATCAACGGGAAGGTTCTCTTTTCCTTTTATTTTTTCCAATATCAGCGCAACATATTTTGCCCTATCTTTTTCAAGGGAATCTGAGAATTTATTCCGAATCGACTCAGATGATAAAGAATGGGTTTCTCCCATAAAAGAATAAAATATCATTGCGCAAACCAGCAGTACGGAGATTTTACTAATATTTCTCATGGTCCCAAATCTATTTATGCATCGTTTTATAAACCAGTCGGCGTTTTCGTAACAAATTCAGAAAATAACAAGATTCGAGTCTACACTGCTAACAAATTACAAAATTTGACTCAGGTGAGCAAAATGAATTCACTGTATTAAGCTGGCAATAGCTATAAAGTATAGATCCACAACTTCTCCGATAATACCATGTTCTTCAAATTTTGGCCTAAAATTTTATTTTTAAATTGAAGCATTAACGCTATTCCATACGTAACTTAACTCTGCTGATTTTCGTTGCGGAGCGATCTTCAACGCTATCGGTCATTGTATAAGAGAATAACTTTCAAGTGACCGACCGACATATTATTACCTTTACAATCTAAATTAAAATAACAATTTGTGAGAATTTAAAAAAAATGAATACTATAATTACAATTCTACTTATAGTGGCAGGCATCATTGCCTTGCTATTGATCATGGCGCTTTTCATGAAGAGGGAACATTATGTCAAACGTGAAATTATCATCAATGCGCCTAGACAAAAAGTATTTGACTACTTAAAACTGCTCAAGAACCAAGAAAAGTTCAACAAATGGGCAAAGGCTGACCCCGACAGGAATTGGGAATTCAAAGGAACTGACGGAACAGTTGGATTCATTATTTCTTGGAACGGAAATAAAAATGTCGGTGAAGGAGAAAAGGAAATTACCAACATCATTGAAGGGGAAAAAATTGAAACCCAAATTCGTTTTGTAAGGCCAATGGCAACCATTGCCAATGTAATCATGGAGACAGAATCTTTATCCGATAATCAAACTAAAGTATACTTGAGCAATGCTGGTACATTGAAATATCCTATGAATATAATGAATCCAATAGCAGAAAGAATGTTCCCGAAAGACATGGATAATAGTTTGTCAACTTTGAAAGACATTCTTGAAAAATAATCGCGACAATTAAACACTAGACGAATAATGATTAAAATTGAAATAGTCATTATTTAACCGTACACTATTGATTGCCGAAGCAGCATTTGATCTTACATTCAATTAATCAGTATAGGCGGCCGTAGACGGATTCGCGCACAATGTGTAGCGAAAACGGACAGCCTGGCGGTGCACGCAATCATTAATCAAAAGATTATCAGCCCGTTTTAAAAGTGGTCTAATCTTGGTAGCGGGTTTAGCCTATCCTCCTCGTTATGATAAAAAACCAGCTGCTTTTCGCCCTTCGCCGTCTCGGCCGGCATAAACTGACCACAGGCATCAACGTCCTTGGCCTTACATTCGGTATCCTGTCCTGCGTCGTGATCTACCTGTATGTGGCCTTCGAATT
>DATMMJ010000148.1:0-3418 GCA_035569795.1 Puia sp.
TTCTTTTTTAGCGCTTGGATCGCTATTCACCATCGCATTTCCTTCGAGCCATGCTTTCACCAGTTTTACTATCTTGTCATGCTTGTCTTTGAGCACGGATTGCTTTACTAGTAAGCC
The DNA here is from genome assembly GCA_035569795.1 of Puia sp. Classification (GTDB taxonomy): domain Bacteria; phylum Bacteroidota; class Bacteroidia; order Chitinophagales; family Chitinophagaceae; genus Puia. The sequence continues at coordinate 118 of DATMMJ010000148.1, forward strand.
ATCGGCGATGATCTGAGACGCAACCGCACTGCTCACAAGCACTTTTGCACCCGCTTGAGAAGCAACGCAGTCTTCATCATCAGGCGCCCAAACTACCGCTGCATCACATTGGCCATTTTTAAAAGCGTTAGCAGCTTCTACCCCATCACCAACCTGGTATCCATCAATATCAGCCATTTTAAGTCCAGAAGATTCCAGCACATTCAGCAGTAGCGTATGCGAAGCAGTGCCTACCGCATATGCCACTTTCTTGTGTTTCAAACTTTCCACATCATTTATTCCTTTGCGCACAACTATTGCATCCGCTCCGTGTGACTGGTTCACCTGCATGATCTGGACAACATTGTCGGCTAGCAATTCACTGCCGGATCCCATTTCAACGGAAAGCGCATCAGTAGTGCAATACACCAGATCAAGGTCGCCTGAGTGAAGACCTGACCTGGTATCTTTCACCGCGTCCATTTGTTTGATGAGCAATTTGATTCCATAGTTTTTATAGATCGGGCTGTTTTCATTTGGCTCCATACCCCCATTTTCAAGTACTAGCCCTTCGACTCCGGTGAATGTGTTGTATGCCACAACCAGATCCGGTTTGCCTGCTTTGCTGTCAACGGCTAATTTCCCGGTATCAGATCCCCATTTTTTGTAAGCGAAATATGCAGCGCCTAAAAGGACAATAAAAATAATAACATTGCGGACAGCCTTTACAGTTTTCTGGCCTTTTTCAGTTAGTTCCATAATTTTTTATTTGGGTTTTGAAGGTTTAAATGAAAGCTATTTTAGCAAATCCTTGTTGGCAGTTAGCCAGGAAGTATCAGTAGCTGCTTTATTACTATCCGCATCAGCATTGTTTTCACTATTCATAAATGCAAACACATCCACTTTGTTACTGTATTGCTCCAGCAGCTTTTGCCCTGCATCATCCATGATGCCATTCTCTGCTTCCATTTTCATAAGCAAGGTTTCGTGATCATGGATCATTGACATCACTTCTGATTCGTTCTCTGCTATCCGGTTCCTTGTTTCTTCCAGAGTAATCGTTTCAAATTCTGAAACGCCCAATAAGGAAGAAGCGCTGTGTGCTGCTTCCCTCCAGATGTTTGAGGTTTGTAGCTGATCGCGCAACCGGCCAATGGTATTAGCAACCGATTCGGTACTGCTTTCGAGATTGCTGTAAAGCCTGTCAAAAAAATTATAGCTTTTCAGCATCTTTTGTTTGTCTTCCTGCATGATCTTTAAGAGTTTCTCATCTTCGGCAGCTTCGCGGCTAAAGTGAGCAATCTGGTCTTTGGCTTTATCGCGGATATGCTGGTCTAATTTCGGATCATCTGATTGTTTCTGAAATTGTGATGCATAATCCAGATTCTTCTGCATCGAATCCTTTCGTTCAGCCATTTTGGTTGTGTGCAGGGTAATGGCTTCCATCATCTTTTTAATGCTGACATTAAATTTCGCAAGGACTGCGCGGCGATTGTCCACAACCACTTCGAGCAGCCCGGGCAAATCGGTCTTTATTAAAAACCGGGTCGCCTTTTTCACGGCACTTTTCCATCGCGCAATAAGCACATTGCGCATCAACACAATGGTACCTATTATTGCTATGATAATAGCCAGCTTGCCAACTTCAATCCCGAAATCTATCCAGTTGCGGATGGTTTGGGTGATCAGTGGCATTAGAAAATAGCCTATAAGAATGAACACTGCAATCATGACTGCAGTTATCACCATCCGCATTTTTCGCTCGTCAGGCGTTTCCAGTGTAAAGACTGAGGAGCTTTTCATTACATCATTCATAGCTTAAGAGATTTAGGTGTCATAAAATAATCGTTGGGTATTTTTCTATACTGATTGAAGCCTATTAATATCCAAATCGATAGTGGATTGCATATGATCATGCGCTAAATTGATCAGCTTTTCTGCTTTTTCGATCTTGTCGATTCCTTCCTGGCCAAGGGTTTTGTCCACTTCCATTTGGGTTTTCTCTTTGTTAAGCGTCTGATTAAGCTGCTGCTTTTGCAGTTCTAATTGTTCAAGTTGTTGCTGTATTTTTCTTATTGCTTCATTATGCGACTGAAGTACTGTTTGTCTTTTTTGCAGTTGATTACTTTTTTCTTTTTCTGCACCGGTAATAAAGTCCTCATTTTTTTGTTTGATGACATCTTTATAATGGCGAGCAGCTTCAATCAATTTAGCTGGCGAAATTTCCTGGGCCTCAAAACTCATAAGCACAGCCTGCAGCACAACTTCTGGGGCTGCACCTCCTTTTGCGGCCATTTTTTGCTGTGTTTTTACAAGCAATTGGCGGAACTCAAAATAATCAGGGCCCGGCAGGTTTGCCTTGACAAGCTCGTCTTCAAAGAATTTAATGAATGTGGGATCTATCTGTTGCTTTTCAGTTCTATATTCTGGCTTATTTTCCTCCAGTGGGGTCACAAAGGAAGGATCAGTGGAAGGTTGGGAGGCATCTGTTTTTGGGGCAACTGACACCGGTTCCAGGGGGAAGTACGTTGGTGTCACTTCAGAATCAGTTTGCTTTGCACCACCACCACTACTAGTAGTGTTTTTTTTATCTCCGGGTTCCTGTTTTATAAATCCCTGTTGTTTCAAAAAATTTTTGAGCCCCATATTATTTTATTTGAAAATACCTTTTTTTGAATGCAATCCCGCCCCCAAATTTCTGCCTAAAAATAATATTCAAAGGATACAAAACGGGGATTAAAGATATAAGTTTTGAAGTAATATTAAAACCCGCGCTTTTGTCTGGAAAGAGAAATTCAAGGAAATTAGCGTTTAAGGAGATCAATCAGTCTCAAAAGATATTTTTTGAAAGCTTTTCTTTCTAACATTTGTCCGAAATCCCCCAAAAAAATGACTGGATCAGGACAACCATCATTTTTTTAATGTCGGCATCCGAACGAACCTGTAGCAGTCAATGATTTCTAACCCAAGATATTGCAATAAAACATCTTTTAATTAACATTTTGGTTCAAGCGCTACATTAAGCTCTTGGCGCGGGGTCAATACCTCAAAATCATATCAATCTTTGTTGATGCCTGTTTTGTTAGGATTTCTTGATCCATCAAAATATGGAATGTAGCTTTTCAACCATTTATTTGAAGTGCCATTATTTTGCGGTTATGCATTACTGTTTTGCGGATTTGCGATGAAAAAAATCTTTTAAAGCATTTTTTTAATACTTAACTCGATTGTAGGGTCCCAATTGTTTCGGCTGACTCGATACCAATTTTTGCGCGGGGGCGGGCATAGCCATGGCCTGTTTTATTTTTTGAGATATTCTTCC
>DATMMJ010000149.1:0-5109 GCA_035569795.1 Puia sp.
TGTCAGAAGAAAACTCACTTCCGAGCTCTCTGATTAAATGATGAATTCACTTAACTTATTTGCAGGCTATCAGGAATTTTGAAAATTATGCACATTATGCAGCTTGCGGATTGGTTTACAAGTAACACTTTATCCTACTAGGCTATTTAGTTGTTGTCGGGAAAGTACATTCTTGACGGGTGTTATGCAACACAGCCCAACAAAGCCCGGTAAACAAACCCATGAAGGGCTAGCCGGCTCCGTTCACAATAGAATCTGCGGGATACTCCAAAAAAATTTTTCACATAGAGCAAATGCCGTTTCACGTATTATTTTTTGGTAGTAATTAATTACTTTTTACTTTCAGGAAATATCCCGGAGCATTCATTTTCTATGATAAACTCAAGTGATTTGTAGAGTGTATGAACGCGCAAAAGTTTTCTTGTTCATTGATACTGTATGAATGGGTTACTGCACGCTCATCCTTGTACGGGCAAAAAAAATACAAGCCCTGTTGGTTAATTAGATCGTGTATTGTGACCAACCTGCCGCTTATTACCGGTTAGCATGGGGCCTTCTCCCCATCCTGACAACACAGGACTATTCTATTAAAATCATGTTCGATTCAGAGTTCAGAAGCTAACGTATTGCTCTGAGTAGCCTGATGAAGCAATTGCCACAATAATCTTCGCCCGTTGGACCTTTCCTTTGCTTACATGCCACAGCAGTGAATGCACCTGCATTCACTGCTGGGTTTTGTGACACCAAAAACAGGTTGCAAGAACCTCGCGGTATATTCTATAAGTGCTTTCCGGAAAAATCTTTGTTGCCATCAGCAGCCTGATAGCATAACCCAAAAACCAAACCAACCCTGCCAACAATGGTACCTATAGCCATCATCCAGGACAGCCTTGTATTTGATTCCCCTTTTCGGGAGATTTTAAGGACAAGCATTGATTTTTGCATTACCGGCACTTATTACTCCCCTGAACAAGCACTAAAAGGCCTGATGGAGAACCCGGCAGATATCGTCATTGTTGACGCCCATTGTACCAAATGCGGCGCTATAGAGTGGATGAAGGAAATCAAGCACAAGATTCCCACCAATAATTGGCTGGTATATACCCCGCATGAAGATGATGAAACCCTGTTCAATGCCCTGCGCGCCGGGGCAAATGGCTTTTTGCTCCGGGATTCCACAGCTGAACAACTGAAAAATGCACTGCATGAACTGATAAGGGGAATTGCGCCGCTGTCTCCACGCATCCTGCATAAACTGCTTGCTTTTTTCCATCAGCAGCGCGCTGAACAAACCCCTCCAGGAATGCTGAGTCAGCGCGAAAAGGAGATCATGCATTTTGTGGCACGCGGCCTTGTGTATAAAGAAATTGCCACGCTACTGGGCATCCACAGAGAAACAGTAAAGAAGCACCTGTCCAGGATATATTATAAACTGCAAGTGCAGAACAAATTGGAAGCGGTAAACAAATTCTATGGCTTTTAGCCGCGCATCCATGGGATGCACAAAATGTTGACCTGCTGCGGACCGCTTTGGTCTCGTGATGTACGCAATCCGCAATGGGATCGTAAAGATATAAAAATCTTGTTTTTAGGTATGCATGCACGTTAATCAACAGCGGTCACAAACTACATCATTCTCGCAGCCATTCGGCTCCCATTACCCCAAAAGGGGTATTGGGAGCGTTTAGAGAATGTAATAACTTTAAGCATTAAAGTTGGTCCTTAATTACACCCTGGCTGACAAAACCCGGCATCGGTATCCGGATTGGTAAAGCAAATGGGAACGCTCTTTTTTGTTTTATTAATATAAAGTAAGACCTGTATTTCATCTATTCAAATCATTAAAAAAAAATGATATGCAAGCAAACCAATCAAGAAAAAGGATTGTACCACTATTTAAAGGAAAGCGAAAAATCAGCCGTCCAGATGACAAAGAGCATGTTGAATTATTTGAAGGGCGCTCGGATGCGCCACCGGCTAACGCGCAATTAACTTACAATGGAGGGGCATTGATTCAGAATGTGGAAGTATACACTCTATTCTGGGGCAACAGTTGGTCAGCAGATGCTGCAATGATTAGCACAATGAACAATATCAATCAGTTTTTTAATGATATTCTTGTAAGCCCTTTGCTGGATCAGTTGAGTGAATACAATGTCGCTGGACAATATACTATTGGTTACGGGAAACTAGTTGGAACACAAGTAATTGTTCTAGGATCACCTCAGCCTGGCAGCACCATCGATGATACCACCATACAGAGCACGATTCAAAACTGGGTTGCTTCTGGTGCATTGCCTACGCCAGATGCAAATTCCCTGTATTTCATTTATCTGGATAATCAGGTAAAAGTTACCATGGGCGGTGGAGCTTCGTGTACAGATTTCTGCGGATACCATGACGCCATAAATAACAATCTTTATTATGCAGTCATGCCTTATCCTTCGTGTTACGGCTGCCTGGGTGGGCTGCAGCCAATTGACGCGTTGACCGGCACCAGTTCGCATGAGCTTTGTGAGGCTATCACGGATCCTGCGCCCCCTTCAGGATGGTATGATAACGCAAATAATATGGAAATCGGAGATATCTGTGCTTGGACCTTCAAAACGGTAGCAGGACACAATGTACAAAATGAGTGGAGCAACGCGGCGAAAGGATGTATATAGCAATTGCTCAAATGATTCTGTGAGGGGTATTAAAATGTCTTTCCTAAGACAATAAACTATAATCTTGCATTGCAATTTTCCATTACATGGCTGCATAACCACAACCGATCGCGGAGATTTCTGCATTAGGAGCTTTTCGTTTATCTTATGTATGGATTTCTGTAATAGTGTGCTGAAAAGACAATGAATGGTAAATCCGGAGATAATGGAGTGCCAACAATATTTACTGCTATTGCCTCGGGAGCGATTGGCGAGATATTCTGGAATAGGGAGTATGTGGCAGAATTTGAAGTCTGTTTTAATAGCACGGAGTTTTACAGAGGACTCAGCTTCCGTTTTCAAACAGAAGGTGACCTGAATCCAAAGCAGGTAATAGGAAATAAATACGGAATCTATTCTACATTGCAACAACGATTCAATATTTTCATTTTACTAGCGGGATGTCCAGGGGGCGCTGCTATCAGTTTTTTTATTTACATTGGTCAACGCTTAATACACGAATCTAGCAATGACATCGCTACACCATGCAGCTAGTACCCATAAAGCGGCTCAGGGAGCCTCGCCTGCGCAAATCGCCTATCTTAATCATTTGAAAGTATTGTTAACCGTACTAGTGGTCCTCCATCACGCCTTTATTACTTATGGCGCGCCGGGCGGTTGGTATTACCTGCAAAAGACAGATCATATCGCGGCCCTCATGCCTATGACTATGTTTGTAGCTACAAACCAGTCTTTTTTCATGGGTTTTTTCTTTTTTCTTTCAGCGCTTTTTGTTGAGTCATCTTACCAAAAGAAAGGCCCTGGCCGCTTTCTTGCCGATCGCTTGAAAAGGCTCGGAATTCCCCTTTTGTTTTATTCCGTGGTATTGTCCCCTGTTTTAAATTACACTGTCGAGCATTATGGTTATGGCCAGCATCATTCCTTCGCAGAATATATGTCGGGGTACAGGCATTGGGTTGATTTTGGAGTGATGTGGTTTGTTGCTGCATTGCTCCTATTTAATCTGATATATCTGCTTTTGAAAAGCATCCCCTTTTTTAATTTTAACATAACAGTAGGCTTCCCCTCTACTAGAAAATTACTGTTTGCGGGTTTGCTGTTCGGTTTATTGACGTTTTTTACAAGGCTCGTTTTCCATGTAGGCTGGTCTTTGTTCCCTTTAGGGTTTCAACTAGGCCATTTCCCGCAATACATAGCGCTTTTCATTGCAGGACTTATTGCTGCAAAAAACGATTGGCTAAGCCAGCTAAATTTGAAACAGGGCAAAAAGATGGCCTACCGGGCTTTGTGCATGGTGCTGGTTGTTTTGCCTTCTTTATTCATAGCGAGCGTGGCGGCACATGTCCCGGGGGAAGAATTTAGTGGTGGATGGAATATTATTTCTTTTTGTTATTCACTATGGGAACAACTAAACTCGGTAATAGTAATAACAGCTTTGCTGAGTATAGCGAAATTCAGGTGGAATAATCCTTCAGTGTTTTTGAACCGCTTATCCCAAAATGCTTATGGCGTTTACATATTTCACCCGGTTGTACTTATTTCCTTATCACTGTTGATACATACCTGGCCTATAGATCCGGTTATTAAACTGATCCTAGTAGGACCGTCTGCAGTTGTGTTGTCTTTTTTATTTGTCTTTGTGGTCAGAAAAATACCGTTAGTCAACACAGTAATTTAATTGTCCTTAACGAAGCGATAGCAGAATATTTAAGATTTTTGTTAGCCGTTGCCAGAGTTAGGGTAACCATGAGCGTTAGTAGCAGCTTAATTTAAGACATCTTTGCAAGTTTGGGTCTTTTCTGATGATCCCGCCGCCATTTTTCCTTTGTATCATAGATGATTTTTGTTGTGAGATGGGCAGTTTTGTAGAATGACGGTTTTTGTTGGCTGATTTGCAAATCTTGCGTCGTGATAGACTTTTTTAAAAAGGCATTTAAAACAGTTTATATATCTTTAATAACCAGCATGAGCTGCCATCCCTAACAATCTCTTTTATGCGATTTACCAAATTAATTCTTGTTTTGTTTCTAATGATTGCTGTCTGCGTGCGGGTCAAAGCCCAGGATGCTGTAAACTACCAGACACCGCCCCCAGCGATAACCGGACTGCTTTTGGCAAAACCAACACCTTTGGTGAGCATTGACAGCAAGGCTGAATGGATGTTGCTTAGTGAAAGAAATTCCTATCCAACGGTAGAGGAGCTCGGCCAACCCGAGATTCATGTTGCAGGCTTAAGGCTGAACCCCAATAATTTTGCGCCCACAAGACAAAATTATATCAGCAATTTCAAGTTAAAGAATATAAGGACAAATGCGGAGTACCGGATTGCAGGGCTGCCAGCAAACCTGCTCGCAGGCAATATCACCTGGAACCCGTCTGAAACAAAGATCGCGTTCCTCTCTACAACCCCCCATGCAGTAGATATTTACGTGATTGATGCGGT
>DATMMJ010000150.1:0-3987 GCA_035569795.1 Puia sp.
ACGGATGGCCTTCTTGAAAATATCGGAGATAAAGAACTGAAATTGCTCTTACATAGGAATGAAGTCATAAATGGGGATATAGTCCAGTCTTTTCAGAAATTCTGCCTGAACAAGACAAAAGACAATTACTCCATGTATTTGCTGGAAATAGGTGATAAGAACAAAAAAAAATCACACGGAATTACAATCAGCATGCTTACCCTATTTCTCATCGTTTTAATTGCAGGATCCATTGTCCTGGTTAACATGTATTCGGAAAACAAAAAAAATAACGCTGTCCGGAGTATGCAAAATGATGCGTCCACAGATTCAAGTATCAAAGGACAAATAACAGACAGCGTACTGCCCCGCAGGGAAATTACAGATGGGAAAAAAGACTCGTTACCCTTTGTTGAAATTGTCAATACACCAGAAAGCACAGATAAAAAATCAAAGCCCGCCTCCGCATCGATTGTAAAACCCATCAATGATTCAGCTAAACACAAAATGACGATATTGCTGGGTAAAAAGGATTCTTCTCAAAAGAGAATTTTTATTTCTAAAAAAAATAAACATGCAATTGGCAAAAGTGATTCTGTAAAACAAACAACTGATTCGACATCAAATTAATGCACTATGCTACTGTTCAACAGATATGAGTATAATCCACAAACCGATCTTCTCGGCAAAGGAGGGTTTTCCAGAGTGTATAAAGCTGTCGATAAAAAATTCAATAGGCTGCTTGCATTAAAAATATATAAAACGAGCGAGCTTTCTGACCGCTATAGCCCAATTGCAGAAATACAGCGTGTCATTGACCTAGATCATCCAAACATAAGCAGGTATATTGATATTGATGAGATAGAAAAAGAAGATGCTTTTGGGGACATAGAAAAAATTCAGGTATGTGTTATGGAATTGCTGGATGGGGGTAATATTGCAAAATTTTATCAGGCCAATAAGGACCTTTCTGTCTTAAAGAAGTTATTGGTGGATGTGTTACAGGGCCTGTCATACTTGCACAGAAATGGTATCATACACAGAGACATTAAGCCTGCAAACATTCTGATCAAAAGAACCATAGACGGGCCAATTGCTAAGATCACTGATTTTGGGATCAGCAAAAAATCTGATTCAAATTTTAACAGCACGTCTTCGGCACTCATTGTTTCTATCCCGTATATGGCTCCGGAGCAACTCAATTTACAACGATATGGCATTGATGAAAGAGTATCTTATAATATTGATTTCTGGTCTTTAGGTGTTGCTGTTTATGAAACTATTTCCGGAGAAGTCTTATTCAAGAATAGCGACCATGATTCCTCCGAGCAAATTATGACAAATATCATGTCCCCAGAATTGCCTGAGAAAATCAATGACTTACCTCAGCCTTTCAAAGCTTTTGTATCTGCCTGCATAATTAAAGACGCAAAACAAAGGATTCAAAATGCTGATGCGCTTATCGCAATTTTGCATGCTGACTATACTGAGCCACATAAAACCAAAGATGATCAAAACCAAGAACCAGGTTTTGGTGACCTGGTAAATCGCAATGAATCAATCAATGATATATCTGAAAAGCACCCGAAGATAGAAAGCTCAAGTGATGACCAAAGTCCAAATGAAAAATTAATTGCGGTTGAATCAGAAGGAGTTAACGAGAAAAATATACACTCCGGTGAACTAGCCGTTTCAGACAGGATAGCTGATGATGACAGAAGGGATACTGCGCAATTTTCTAATGTCAGCGATATAGGCCTTGTGCAAAATAATCGAAGTGAAGTGGCGGAAAACCTCCCCGAAGCAGTTCAAAGGCCAGATATTGAAAACCAGGACTCGGAAACGTCGACTTACAAGGAAAATAAGGTAGAGGAAACTGCAACTGATGACCACAAGACCAATGAGCCGGAAAAATCAATTATGCAACAGGCAGAGGAGGACGATCCTGACGAAACAAAAATATTTTCACGCCTGGTCCCAAGTGAAGGGGATGAAAACCCCGATGATACCAGGGTGCTGATCTCGTCCGTCAGAGCCCAAGACCTTATTCCGAAAGAAGAGGAAGCTGCTTCAGATGATACTAGACTCCTCTCAACCCCTTTTGCAGATCAAACAATTACTGGAAAATCATCGGATAAGAATGCAGACGATACAAAAATCCCTGCTGACACCGACGTGGGAAACGATTCAGCAGATATAACGAAAATAATAATTGGCTCAGTTAAGGGTAAGAAGCCTTCCGCAATTTTTCAACACAAGGAAGGACCTATTACTTTGTTTAACAGATATACATATCTTCCTTCTATTAATCTGATTGGAAAAGGTGGTTTTTCACGGGTTTACAAAGCCTACGACAACAAATTAGGCAGGTTTGTAGCGCTCAAAATATATAAGACAGGAGAGTTCTCGGACAATTATAGCCCGATAGCAGAGATCCGGAGGGTAGTTAACCTCGACCATCCAAACATTTGCCGTTATCTGGACATTGAAGAAATTGAAAAAGAAAACCCTTTTGGAGAGAATGAAAAAATTCAAGTCTGTGTAATGGAGCTTTTAGACAGCGGGAATTTTGCAGAATATTACAAGGCAAACCAAAACCCAGCTATATTAAAAAAATTATTGCAGGATATTTTGAATGGACTTGCATATTTGCACAAAAAAGGGATTGTTCACCGTGATATCAAACCAGCCAATATACTAATCAAAGAAGGGGTTGAGGGACCTATAGCCAAGATCACAGATTTTGGCATAAGCAAGATAACGGATACCGTGAATAACAATAGCTCTTCTGCACTGGTTGTTTCAATTCCTTATATGGCTCCCGAACAGCTTAATCCCAGAAAATATGGCATTGAGGAGAAAATCTCGTTCAACCTCGACCTGTGGTCACTTGGCGTTACCATTTATGAAGTAATAACTGGAAATGCCTTGTTCAAAAATAGCGAACAGGAAAGCTCAGAGCAGATTATGGCCAATATCATGAGTCCGGGCTTACCGGATAAAATTAATGAGTTACAGGAACCTTTCAGGAATATCGTTTCTCATTGCGTTGTCAAAAATGCAAGGGAACGCTCCCGGAAAGCAGAAGATTTATTGGAATTATTAAACGCACGATATGAAGCTCCGAAGGTGACAGAAAAGCCTGAAGAGACCGCAGTCCCGGTGATCGCAGTGATGCAGCCATCAGCTGAGCAAGAACAAATCCGGCCGGCGCCGCCTCAAATACCAAAAAAACCAGTTGAACCAATATCCCAAATCAGTGAACCTGAACTTAACAAGGAAAAAAGGAAATTCTCCACCATTGATTTTTCATCAAAGGAAACCGAAATAAAGGCGAGAAAAAGTATCAGTTTTTTAAAAATATCAGTGGCTGCGGCTGCCTTGATCCTGCTTGTGATTTTAGCATTTTTTATTAAGAGTTCACTTACTGAAAAGGCTGATATAAATAATTTGCATGGAAATGACACGACAGAAAATAAATCAAAGGCAACTGTAATTACTAGTCCCAAATCGCCGGATACAATCTCTGGACATACAAAGGAGATTGTTTTACCCAAAATCGATTCGGTCATAAAAAGCAATGCAGAGAGCCATGCTGATATCAGAAAGAAAAAGAACGCCGATGTGAAAAATACTAATACCGTTTCAAGGCCGCCAATTGCAAATAGCAGCAATGCTCAAAAAAGTAAAAAATGCACTCTTGAATTAACTACTGAGCAAACGTGCACAATTAAGATAGATTCAAGAAATTATGGCGAACTAGAAGTTGGCAAAACGATGAAGATTTATTTATTTCCAGGAAAATATACATTAGAGGCAGTCAACGCGGATAATAAATCCTCTCCATATTTCGGAAAGGAAATAAACATTAAGCCTGAGCACGTTGATAAAACTTTCTACTACAAGATAAGTTTTTAATGAGAATTAGTTTTGGAACTAAAATCTCTTTGTTAAATGTCAATGGCAACCGTGCTTACATAATCTCTTTTTTGGACATCGGTGATAATT
>DATMMJ010000151.1:0-2161 GCA_035569795.1 Puia sp.
CTGATCCACGAAATTGTATCTGGCATTGTTTTCGCAAACAAAATCAGTTGGCTGCCATTGCTCATCTCATGGGCAAATTTTTTGGGAGGTTTTTTAATAATCATTGGCCTGTTCACCCGTATTGTTGCACTCACTCAAATCCCAATACTCATCGGTGCTTTGTTCTTTATTAATGCAGACAAAGAAAAAATCGCCGCAGGTAACGAGCTGATTTTCGCGATCATCACTCTTTTGCTGCTGATATTTTTCTTGATAATTGGAAGTGGGCCAATTTCTTTAGATAATTATTTTAAAAAGAACCCGAGGTAAACTTCGATCGAGGCGACATACAACGTTCTGCCCGATCTTTTCGCTCGTCTTTGAGAGTTTTAATGCTCCTTACTTTGGCATGTTTGGAAGACATCATTTGTCGGCGCAGCCTACGGAACTAAGCGTTTATTCAGACCATAAACCAGGAAAAACCAACTCTGTTACTGGTATTGTATATAAATCGGTTGGGGTTTCAGTTTCAGCACTTCCTGAGGAGTCATTATCCGGCTGTTCTTTTCACGGAAATCATTCTTATAAAATAATTTAAACCCTGTGAACTGAACAGGTTCCTTGTATACAAATTCATGATAGGTAGTCAATTTTCTTTCCTTTGCGCCCCAGCCGTCCATATCAACTACCAGCTGCACTTCAGGGCGGGTTTCAATTTTCTTGTAATTGGTTACCATAGCTTTGGTAAAACGGTGCACCACTAGAATTTTGGGAGGAAGATTGTTGGCCTTTACAAGCTTGGCTAGATAATCAGCCACAAAATTTACATCGGTCGCATCCATCGTGCCAATCACTGTGCCTGGTTTTTTCCCTGTCTTCATAGAAAACTCCGGGTCAATGCCCAAATGCACCTGAGGCATTTTCAAATATTTTTCAAGTAAAGGGATTTCAGTTTGCACATTACTCAGCGCCACCTGGACATCCAAAAAAACAATTGCATTGATTTTGTTGGCCATTTTTAGCACGGAATCAATTTGCTTAAAAGGCATCCGCAGTCTGTATTTGTTATCCTTGCCGGCATACCCTTGTGCGGTGACAGCAATATAATGTAAGGCTGGCTGCACATCCAGAGTGGTATCGGCTGCCTTCCACTTCTTCACCTCACTATCTAATTTCGCGAACATCTGTTTTTCGGGATATTCGCCAAGCACTCCCATTCTCTTTGAATATAAATTGCCGTAGAAGGCTACAATTCTTTTGAAAGGAAGGATTGCACCTGTATGCGGAAAGGCTGTTTTCACTGGCCAGCGCCCAGACGAGTCCCCGTTTGTCATTTTAACCAATCTCTGATCAAATAAGGCGGTATCTAAGATTAATAATTTGGCAGCAGCTATGGAGTCGCTCTTTATGGTACTGTCTTTTGCAGCCTCCGCCTTTGCTTGCTTTTCCTGCTCTGAATACAGGTTATTGCAACTACACATTGCCACAGTTACAAGATAGGCAGCAACAAGAGAAGACATTTTTATAATGTGTATGTCAGAAAAATACCCGGTAGATGTACGAGGCTTGACAACGAGGTTCCTATCGCACTGCATAAGTAACGGATTTGAGATGATTAATGGACGCAATAACCTTGCTAAAAACGAGTTAGCGAGACTTTTATTTTGAAAGGTAAACTCTTTAATATTTAGCATGCGTGGCCTGAAAAACATGGTTTCCATGCAAACTTAACTCGGAAATGCTAACTAATTGACTTATGAAATGTTATAAATTTCAACATAAAACACCAAATGTTGAAAAGTAGCAATACGGTAAGTGAAAAACAATATGTAGTGTTTCGTGTGAAACGCACGTGGCTTTTACACAAAACCGCTTGTTTTTTAGGAGAAAACAAAAAAGATAATAAGCATTTCACTTAACTATCTGGACGCGGAATACCAAATAATCAGCATCCATTTACCTGATTTTCTTAAACGCATTTATCAGTCCATTTGTAGAAGAGTCGTGCGAATGAACTTCTTCATTACCCTGTAGCTCCGGTAATATTTTCCCTGCTAGGGCCTTGCCCAGTTCAACGCCCCATTGATCGAAAGAATAGATATTCCAGATAACGCCCTGCACAAAAATTTTGTGCTCATACAAAGCGATTAATCTTCCCAGACTAAACGGAGTAATTTTTTTT
>DATMMJ010000152.1:0-6908 GCA_035569795.1 Puia sp.
ATCTCATTAAATTTACCTCTTCCAACCAGCCAGTTGCAAGACATGATGACATTAGACCGGTAGGTATCGCCTCCCGTAAGGTTGGCCGCTTCAAACAACTCCATTACATCATCCGGCGCTTCAAGATCTTCAAAATCGGTGACAAGCATAACCTTATTTTCATACGCTATCTTTGCCCATTTTTCAACGACCTTGTTAGATCCCAAATATCCTGGAAGGATCAGCATGCTGTAATTATTTCGTAAATCAAGCCTGTCATAATTCTCCACTAGTTCAGCCTGGATGGCATCAATAAATCTTGTATTGTCTAGATCCTTTAGCTGATCGGGCTCCACATTTATGACAGAAACATTTTTAACTTTCGTGCTCTCGGTGTTTTTAAAGAATAACGCCACGGACCGGTACGAGCGCTCCAGTTGTTGTGTGCTGTCAACAGCTGCTTTCAGATTTTTTTTCAGTACCTGATCTGCCTGGTCTGATTTTTCCTGACAGGTCTGTATAAGCTCTGATAAGTCATCCGAACTGTTGAGAATTTCACTCCACCACTGCAATGTTTTTTTGAGTGATTCTCTTTCCCTTTTTTTTGAGGATTCTTCCAGGAAAATTTTTTTCCTGGCCTTCCTTTCCGGGTTTATATTCTGCGCACTATCGATGGCAGATTCAAGCAACTCAAAGCCACCAAATTTCTCTAGCTTTTTTAAGCTTTGTTCGAGCACTTCTGCAGGTTTATCAATGCTCTTCACTGCTTCCTGCACTTTTGCCTGCAACTCCGCTGATTTTAATTGTTCTTGGGGCATATTATAAAACTTAAGTAATTGAAAAATGGGTTTAAAAATGAGAATGCTACCTCTATTTAGAGTTTTCCAGTTCTTTGATCATTGCGTGCAACGCATTGATAAGACCTGCCTTGCTGTCGGCATTGGTCAATGCCAATTTTAGTTGCTTGTTTGTTTTTATTTGCTTGATGATTTTCTGGTATTGCTCTTTTTTCATTGTGAGATCTTCCAGAAAACTACTCTGGGAGGTAATGCCTTTGACCCCAAAATCAGCCAGGTTTCTAAAATTAAGGGTCTCTTTCTTGGAAGTGCCTTCTTCGGTTTCAAAATCCATTTCAATAGATGGTTTAAAATGTCCGAACACTTCTTCAACCGTCGTGAGTCCCTCAACAACCACTGGTTTTACAGGAGCGTCGATTGTCAATTTTTCAGCAAGCAATACCCTGTTTTGTGGGATGTCTGCAAACGCTTCAAAGGCTTCCGTTTCAGTGACGGTCCCGCCGATACTATATTTTTCTACAGCCATATATTTAGTTTTGTTTTTAAAATAATTGTACGCTTTATTTTATCAGAGAATAAAACACCAGTTCGCTTGATTAAATGTATGTAATTTTTGTGATTATTCTAATTCTGAAAAAAAATCCATATCTCTCGTCTTTCTATATTTATTTTTCAATGGCCCACACCAAACCATTTTTCTCATCCACTGTTAGCCGCACCGAATTTCCATGCACTAATTCACCGCTGATGATTTTTCTTGCCAATGGCCTTCTTAATTGGGACCGAATAACCCCACTGAGCGGCCTTGCCCCATATTTGGGCGTAAATCCCATTTGCGCAAGCATAACGGCCGCTTCATCAGATATAAAAAGGCTGATACCCTGTTTATGCAGGGCGCTGTACAGCGATTTGAGTTGTATTTGAAAAATATTTTGCACCATTTTTTCTGTCATGGGAGCAAAAGGTATGATCTCAGTCAGGCGGCCTAGAAACTCCGGCCGGAAATGCGGGGCCATGATCTCGATTAATTTATTTGAAGCGGGGATTTCTCCCTTATTAAACGAATCAACGATATATTGACTGCCAATGTTTGAGGTAAAAATTATCACTGCATTAGTAAAATCTCCTTCTTTGCCTAGCTTATCATGCAATTTGCCTTCGTCCATGATCTGCAAAAAAATATCAAATACTGAAGCATGCGCCTTTTCAATTTCGTCAAAAAGGACAACTGAATAAGGTTTTTGCCGGATCTTATTTACCAGCAGCCCGCCTTCTTCATAACCAACGTAGCCGGGGGATGCACCATAAAGAAGTGCTGCCGAGTTTTCTTCCTTGAATTCAGACATGTCAAAACGTATCATAAAGGATTCATCCTGAAATAAAAAGGAAGCGAGCGCTTTAGTGAGCTCCGTTTTTCCAGTCCCTGTAGGTCCAAGAAAAAAGAATGAGCCGATAGGCTGGCCGGGCTTGCTCAACCCGGAACGTGATTCAAGAATTGCTTCTGCAATGGTCTTGATGCCATGATCTTGGCCAATAACTCTTTCGCTCAGAACGGTTTCCATCTTAAGTAGCCTCTCCCGCTCTTGTGTTTGCACATTGCCGATTGGGATTCCTGTCTTGTAAGAAACGATAGCAGCCACATCGCTCTTTTCAAGCGTTGAGTGCTTGTTAACAGCGCCAGCCAGCAGTGCTTCTAAAGATCTATGAATGTAGTCCTTCACTTTGGCCGGTTCCGTCATCGTTAATGGGTCTTCCTCAGACTGAAAATAGTTCCATAATATCGGACTCAATTTGTGTTTCATTTCAAGGTGCATCCATTGCCACTGTTCTGTTGTGTGGGGCGCAGCACTTTTATCTTCGCTGTCCCAGGTTTCAAACTGCAATTTATATTCTTCCAGATCGCGGCCGGCTGTATCGTTGATCATTCGAAGCGCAGCCATTGACCTGTCAGCAAGGTCAATCGCAGCATCTGGCAGGCGCCTGTCCTTAATATATCTTTTGGCTAATCTTTTTGTTTCTTTGATGGTATCTTCGCCCACCTTAATCTGGTGATGATTTTCATACCGGGGGATAACCGCTTTGATCATCTGGAAGCAGACCGTTGCATCTGGTTCATCAACAATTAATAATTCAAAGCGGCGGTTGAAGGCTTCATCCGGTTCAATGTATTTTCTGTACTCATCCATTGTAGTTGCTCCGATCAGCGTAATCTCGCCTCGGGCCAGTTCAGGCTTCAACAGGTTCACTGCCCCCGCCGCCGAACCGTGTTTATCAATCAATGTGTGGATCTCATCAATAAACAGGATTGCTTTGTCAAACTGTTTTATCTCTGCGATAATGCTTTTTAAACGGTCTTCAATTTCACCCTTGTATGATGCCCCGGCTATGAGGCTGCCAGTATCCAATTCGAAGACCCGCGCGTTGATAAGCTGTTGCGGTACTTTCTGATGTAGGATTGCAAGAGCAAAACCATCCACCAGTGCAGATTTACCTACCCCGGGGTCACCAACTATCAAAACATTTGGCTTGGAGCGACGGCAAAGGATCTCTGCCATCATCCTTGTCTCCTTATCACGGCCAACTATCACATCGGATTTTCCTTCCTTTGCCAAGAGTGTTTTATCAATACAATATTTCAGCAAAGCATGCTGAGTGTTTTTTTCATTCTGCCCGTTGGAAGAGGCAGATGGTTTTCCTAAAACCGACTGTATTTCTTCGGTGTCGGTGACTGCCTTAATTAATTCGTCCCGTCTTAATGGCAATGTTTTTAGCTGCTCATATGTAAAGCCAACGCCCGGAGTGCTGATTGCAGCTAAAATATCCACTGGGCTAATGATGTCCTTGGATAATTTCAAACGCACATTATCCGCTTCATTCATTACCTCTTCTATCTTGGCGTCTCCTGATATCGGATCATTGATCGCAGCGGATTTTGGAAGTGATTCGATCCGAACGTCTGCCCATTCTTCCAAATAATAAATATCTTTATCCAGATTTTTTAATAGCTGTTGCAGGCCAATGTCCTTATGCAAAAGCGCTTTCAATAAGTGAGCGGGCGCAAATACCGGGTTCATGTTTTCTTTAGCAAGCGCCTGGGCAATTTTTATGCTTCTCTTACCATCTTCTGTGAGTTGTATTTCCTGAGTTAGGGAAGACATATGTTGATTTTATTTTGCAAAATTTATAACCCTAAAAACCCTTTTCTCTTTATTGAGACGGTGATTGTTTTGATGCAATTAGTTTCAGGATTTGGCTGTATTATTATTGATGGGAAATCCTTTATTTTTTTCTTTCCAAGCTTCTTTAACTCTTCACACATTTTTGTAAAAGTTACCACTTTGTTATCAAAAGAAATTTCCATTGACAGATTATTGCATAAATAAGAGGAAAAGTCACTTGCCCTTTTGGTACCATCTGCTACTTCATATAACATGCTTTTAAATAGCTCAACGGATATATCAGGAGCTCTTGGTTTAGCTTTTGGCTGTTCTTCTTCTTTGGGTTTAACTGGTTCAGCCTGTTGTTGTTTTATCAGCGGTTCTTCTTGAGGTTTTTCATGGAGCAATATTACTTTTGGTGGCCGCGGATTCTCCTGGTTGAGTTTTGCTGTAATTTTTTTCTGTGCTTGCCTGTCAATAACAATTATAATCTTCTCATTTGTAAGATTAGGGTTGCTGTTTATTTCAAGCAGTATTTTTTTGGATCCAGGCGTCAAGTAAGTATATGTTGCTTTTCTGTTCACCCCATCCGTTCCGCTGGTCTCTCCAAAGCGCCAATCCCATACTGTTGAGTTGGGCGAAGTATCCGTATAAGTTACCGCTTCATGCAAATAAGCAGTATCAGGCCCTGCAATCATTGGAAGCAGTGGGCTGACATTTACATGCTTTTCGTCAATGACGACATCTGTAAATTCGGAACATTCTCCGTTAACCAGTACCCTCACCCAATAGTGCCCCCCTTTTTTATAAATATGATTTGTTGAATAGGTCTGTTCATTCTTAGTTACACTGTCCCCAAAATCCCAATAGTAACTCGTGGCGCCTGTTGACTCAGCCTTAAAAGTTATATTGTTCTCAGCAATCAGGTTGTCAGTTACTACCTGAAGCTTTATTGGTGAGCATTCATGATGCGTTGCATACCGAAATGCGAGAATTAACAAAGCGAAAATACTCAGCCCGGCCATGGAGAAAAAAACCTGGTCGTCAATCCTGAAAAAAGTCGGTAATTTTTTATTCATAAATTTACGCAAGCAATAATAAAATAGTATCTTACTTACAACCAATCTGAAGATCAACAGGGCAGAAGTTTTCGTTAGGTTTGGTAAATTAAAAGGTTAAGGTAACTAATATCGCTCGAATAATAAACAGTATAAATACCTTTTTTTTATTATATAGATTTTAGTTTATTTATGCATTCTCTTGCTCCTGGAATGAAAACAATTAGTGAATTGTTCTGCCAGATTATGATTCTAAAAGTAGATTTTATGAAAAGGCTCGGATTCTTTTTTATTATCATAACATTGGCTTCTGCATTTTCTTCATGCAGCAGTTCTAAGAATATTTCACCTGCTCAAACAAGCGGAATTATTGTGGAATCTTCTTCAACAAAAGCGGAGACGGTAGTTGCAGTTCCAAATAAGAATGAACCCCTGCAGGAAAAATATGCCCTTTACCTTAACGTCCCGCCAGCGCAAATCCAAAACATCCGGCTTTACCAGTTTATCGATTATTGGATGTATACTCCTTACCGGTGGGGAGGGACCGATAAAACTGGGATTGATTGCTCCGCGTTCATGCAACGCCTTTTGAAAGAAGTTTATGACATCAAGATGCCGCGCACTTCGATAACTCAGTTTTTTGATAAATGGGTTGACTTATTTGACTCGAAAAGATATTTGGCTGAAGGCGACCTCGTTTTTTTCAGGACCATCGAGGATAAAGTGGTTTCTCACGTCGGTTTGTATCTGGGCAACCGGATGTTCATTAATGCTTCTTCTTCGAAAGGGGTTGTCATTGCAAACCTTGATGACCCCTATTGGAAAAACAGATATGTAGCTGCAGGGAGAGTAAAGGCAATCTTGCTAAACAAATAGTACGGGTAAAATCAAAGAGAAAACTGGAACTGCATTATTTTGTCACTTTCTCACACGGTTACTTTATTTATTTGTAACTTCAAGGAGAACTGAAATATTACTGCTATGGACAATAACGAGGCTCAAAAGCTCTTGGGGTATTTATACCAGATAGTCCCGGAAAGAAAATCCGCAACCGAAATTTCAAAAGAAGCCTTTAGCAATGCTGCAATAAATGATTTGCTGACGGACCTCGTGCAGGAGGGTTATATCTACCAATCGAAAAATGAAGGTGATGATAAATTGCAAATCCCTCCACAGGAACAATTTGGAATAACCGTCAAAGGAATCCTTTTTTTTGGAAAATTCTCGGTCGAAAAGAAAAAGGATGCACCCGTCGTACTTCTTCCTATCACAGAAAAGACTCCTATCATAGAAAGGACTCCTATCATTGAAAAGACGGAGGCCCCGTCAGAAACAAAAATCGAAAGGGTGAAAGAAGAAAAAATCAGCCTCATGCGTGTACTTCCGGCCATCATCTTGATAGGTTTCGCGATCGCCCTGGTATGGTTTATAATTCATATCAAAAAATAAGCCTGCTTTGGAAAACCGTATATCTAGGATATCAAAGCGAAAATCAGCCTAGTCCGTTTTTTCCCCTTGAGTAGCAAAGCGCCGCGACTGTAGACAAAGCCTTGCCCAAAGCCAAAATGCAATGCCGACAGCCACAGGCAAGTATTTTTTTTTGGTTGCAATGAACCAAGACTACATTCAAGGCGGATGTCCATAGGTTTCTGGTTTCCTCCCAATACCTACTGAATATTTCTTAAGCGTAAGCAAAGTCAATTTCATCGCAGCTTGCCTGCAGCATTTTCCAAGACCACATTGGAAAGTATGACAATATCTGTTTTCACTGGAAGATGCGAGCAAAAGCCGATGCCTACATAAAACGGCTCATCAAAGTGCAACTGGACTGGCTCTCCTATAGGACGCATAGGTTCGCCCTGCTCACCCACAAAAATTGTAAAGGCATCACCCTGTTTCTGAATTCCAATGCGCCT
>DATMMJ010000153.1:0-3725 GCA_035569795.1 Puia sp.
AAGGTCTTTTAATTCACTGGACAATACCTTGGGAGAAATCTCATTAATATGATTTTTCAGTTCCATGAATCTCATCTTTTCTGTATAGAATAATGCGGCTACAATGGAATATTTCCATTTACCGTTCATGATATCCTGTACATCTTTAACAGCTACAACATACTGTAAACAATTCGCTGTCAATTGTCTATTTTTCTTTATCATCCTTTCAGTTTTTGCAAAGATAGTTACCATTTGGTAATTAGTTACTAAAGGGTAATCAATATCAATTGGTAACTACTAATCTTTTTACTTTGCTTATTATTAATCAAAAAAATAAAGAAATGAAAATTGCAGTTATCGGAGCCACAGGATTTGTAGGCAATAACATTACCAATGAACTGGTTAGCAGAAATCATGAAGTTTTGGGCATTTCCAGAGATTCAAAAGTATCAGATAAGAACAACCTGACTTTTATCAGTAGTGACGTTTTTAAAGTAAATGAATTAACTAATGCCATAAAAGACTATGATGTGGTGGTGAGTGCTTATAATCCGGGATGGACGAATCCAAACATTTATGATGACTTTCTTAAAGGTTCTCAATCCATTCAAAGAGCAGTAAAACTTGCAGGCGTGAAGCGACTTATTGTGATTGGTGGGGCAGGAAGTTTGTTTACAGCAGAAGGCATTCAGGTAGTAGACACCGCTGATTTTCCTGCAGAAATAAAACCAGGGGCCACTGCTGCCAGAGACTATCTTAATATCATAAAAGGGGAAAAAGAGTTGGATTGGACTGTTTTTAGCCCGGCTCTTGAAATGCATCCAGGAATAACAACAGGTAGAACAGGATCGTACCGTTTAGGAACCGATTACCCTGTTTTCAATGACGAAGGAAGAAGCATTCTGTCAGGCGAAGATCTGGCGGTAGTAATTGCAGACGAAATTGAAGCTCCCAGGCATCAAAAAAAACGATTTACGGCTTCGTACTAACTCGATCATGTTACGCCAGCTGAAGTTTACATGGGAAGAAAGGAGTCCATACTGAAAAGATGAAGTGAAACTAATCTTAGAACAATTACACAAAGAAGAAAGGAATATATCGCTCAGAAACTTATCGGTTAAAACAAAATATCCTAACCCTGTTAAACTAAAAAAATATTAATTTAAATTGCTGAAACACTAACTATACACTTGTCCGAATTGGTTTGACGACATACAGTGATTAGAATGATTAAAAGAGTTGCCATGCGCTACCGTCAATATGCTCCTGCCGACTTACTCAAAAATCTGGTGCGATACTACTGGAGTCTTGACGGACGACAATTCTCCATTTCACGGTTGAGTATCCTAAGTTTTGGCGACCGCTACCCGCGATTAATCTTTCAAGATATAGATTGTTTTGAGCCGATCTTAAATGATGAAACAGGCGAAGAAATGCCGCTTTGTTACTTGAAAGGTGTGCGTACGCGACCGACTGAGGTCTTTATGCATGGTGCCTTTTCGCATTTCGGAGTAAGCTTTTATCCGCACGCACTTACCACTTTTTTCGGAATGGGTGCCGATGAATTAACGAATCAGATGCCCGACATCAACATGGTTTACAGGTGTAATCTTGCTGAGCGACTGAGAAACAGAACGCATCTAGACCGTGTGGCAGTCTTAGACAGTTTCTTGCTCGAGAAAATGGCGAAAATGTCTTTGGATTTTTCGGTTCAAAGCATCATTCACAAAAAGGGAGGAGTTGGTGATATGGAGATGCTCGCATCCTCGTTCAGGATATCAGAACGGCAGTTGCAGCGTAGATTTAAAAAACAGGTTGGTGTTCCTTTAAAAAGATATGAGCGCATTTCGCGATTCGAGCTGGCGCTTAACCGACTCGCTACAGTCGGCTATAGCGAACTTACTTCCATTGCCTTCGAACTCGGCTATGCAGATCAATCGCATTTCATTAAAGAGTTTCAGGAATTTGCCGGGATGTCGCCTTACAATTTTGTGCGCAACAAAAGTGTAGGCGCAGAAAGCTCATCCTTTCTTTACACCGATTGAGTGGCTGTCGTTTTTTTACAATTCTGATAATTCAGGTCTGATTAAATTGCGTTAAACAGACCGCATCATGGATAGAATTATCACACCCACGCTCGTTCTGCGCATTACGCTGGCTGCCGTGTTTTTTATGCATGGTATCCCCAGCATTTTTACAGGTGCCGTAAATAACTTCGGTAACCAGCATTTGAACACAGTGGGGTTTGCTCCAATTGGGTTGCCACTGGCCTGGGCAATTAAACTTTCGCACGTGGCCTGTGCAATACTGCTCATTTTAAATCGCTACATACGGCTCGCTGCCATAGTCACCATCCCGATTTTAGTGGCTGGCATCATCATGATTCACGCGGCCCAGGGCTGGTTTGTGGTGGGCGAAGGCAGAAATGGCGTGGAGTTCAATGTATTACTGATCAGTGTTCTTGTATATCTGGCCATCATCAACAAGAAAGGTGTAATTGCCTAGCCATCACTTTTTTTCGTAAAAATTTCTTCAAGGAAAGTCCAATCCTGCCACGCCATATGTGACGGTGTTTAATAACTCCAAATCTGTCACTAAATAGCTATTAAATGACACGATCAATTTCGGTATCTATCAAATATTCAGAGATTAAATAAGCGTACAACTTACTGTCCGTTCCTGATACAGACATTTCGAATAAACTGAAGTAAATGATTGCCAATCAATGTTTTAAATATTTGGTACATGGGTTGAGAAAGTTTGGTATGGTTTGCAAACGCGGGTAAAAAACGCGCGTGAAAATTAGGCTTAATAAATAAAGAAAAAATTTTCATCTACCAAAGTGAGCTTTATGAATTGTGCAGAGTTTGAGAACGGAATAACAGAAGGGTGAGTGGTGAATCGTAATATAAAATCATACGTCATAAATCAACTTCTATGTTTAAAACTTATTTCAAGACAACTATCCGCAATCTCTGGAAAAACAAAGGTTACAGCTTCTTAAATATTTTTGGTTTAGCCATTGGTATTGCATGTGCAGGTTTAATTTTTTTATGGGTGGAAGATGAATTGAACTGGGATCAATTCAACACAAAAAAAGACAGCTTGTACCGTATAAAAGAAAACCAGAAGTATGATACTTACGTTGCCACGTTTGGTTCAACGCCTGCACCGATGGCTCCTGTAATGCAACAGGAAATTCCAGGTGTTGCAAACACCTGCCGCATTATCGGATATAACACAAAGCTTATAACGATTGGTAATAAATCAATGTATGCGTTTCCCAATTATGCAGATGCATCTTTGTTCAGCATGTTCACATTTCCGTTTGTTCAGGGTAATGCGGGAACTGCTTTTGCCCAATTATATTCAATGGTTGTTACACAATCAACTGCAAAAAGGTTTTTTGGCGATGTGAAGAATGTAATCGGTAAAACTGTGCGAGTTGACAATAAACAGGATTATGTTATAACCGGTGTAATAAAAGATATTCCAAAAAACTCAACCGTGCAGTTTGAATGGGTTGCACCTTTTCAAATCTGGTGGAATGAAAATAAGCAGTGGGCGCAAAGCTGGGGCAATAACGATCTTGACACTTATGTCGAATTAAAACCTGGTGTCAGTGCTGCTTCAGTAAATAAAATCCTCTATGATTTTATTCAAAAGCGCGAGCCAAAATCTAATGTAAGACCTTTTATATGGACTGCGCATGACTGGCATTTGCGCGATGAATTTGATAACGG
>DATMMJ010000154.1:0-5960 GCA_035569795.1 Puia sp.
GAGCTTCTGGGGTCAATAATCAATTCGCCATTCACTATGGTAGTTTCACAACCCAGTACGCTTAGTACATTCAATGCCGCTTTATCATCATCTGAATGACCTGGGTTTTTTAAAGTGCATGGGTGTTTTGAAAGCAAAGCAGCTGCGCACGCCCGCTGCATCGAGCTTTTCGAAGCCGGCGCCTGAAGAGTGCCTTCTAAAGATGATGTATGTATTATCGCCTGCATAAGTAAATGAGTATAGCCCGGAATTTGAGGAAGTCCTAAATCCTTTTAAAAGATACTCTTAAAAACTGCTTCCGGATTTCACTGTTTTTCGTTCTTACTGACTTTTGTTGGCTATCGCGCCATTGTTATTGATTGAATTAATTCTCCCAGATCATCCACAGGTATTGGTTTGACAATGCCCTGTCCTATTTTTTTTAGCAGCACATAATTCATCGTGCTTTGCTCTTTTTTCTTGTCCATTTTAAGCACTTCGAACACTTTAGCTGCTTTGAAATCTGTTTTTGTAGGCAGGCCGTATTTTTTCAAGACGTGGATGACCCTTGCTGAGCCTTTAAAGTCCGCCAACTGTTCCGAGAGCATACAAGCTGCCGCCATGCCGATTGAAATAGCAAAACCATGAGGAAGCTTCTGCATATTTTCAATAGCATGACCAATGGTGTGGCCAAAGTTCAAAAGTTTTCTTTCTCCTTTTTCAAATTCATCCTTTTTTACAATGGCAGATTTAATCTGCACATTGCGAATGATCAATTTTGAAAGTGTTGCTCTATTTTTTTGATAGGCGCTTAATTTATTTTTTTCAAGCTCTGCAAATAGTGTTGCATCTTTGATGGCAGCATGCTTAATGATTTCTGCGAAGGCATTTATCCATTCCTCGTTTGGCAAAGTTTTCAACAAAGAAATATCAAACAATAAAAACTCAGGCTGATTGATGGCGCCGATGATGTTTTTATAAATGCCCACATCAATGCCATTCTTGCCTCCGATAGCAGCGTCCACCATTGCAAGCAGCGACGAAGGCACAAATCCAAAACGGATACCGCGCATATAAACAGAAGCAACATAACCTGTGATGTCTGTTACCACCCCACCACCGACACCGATCAAAAACGTTTTCCTGTCGGCATTTGATTGTATAAGCTGATCAACGATGGAATCAACTGTTGCCTGCACTTTAAACTCCTCACCAGCCTTTATCACAATTGATTTCCAGCCAGCAAACTTTTGTTTGTGGAGACGGAAAACATTTTCATCCGTTATAATCACAGCATGCTTTTTATCTACCAATTTTTCTAACTGGGAAAATTCTGCATCAAAATAATAGGTTACTGTTCTTGACGGAAACTGATATATTTTTTTTTGCATTGGCAGCTTGTTGAATTTTATTAGTACCCAATATATGCCATTCCGAGATGCAGTATAGTCAAGGGTCGCTCAGGAGTTTGACTTCAATTTCTGCCCGACCTCCCCCATCCGTCCTTCGGACTGAATATAATTATGAATTCAATATTTTATTCTGATGATTGATACTCTCCATATGCACTGCGTCAAAATATTTTGTGATGAACTCTTTGCTCAGTCCCAGTTTTTCCCCCTTCGCATGAGCCCTCTCCAGTATTGCGTTCCAGCGATTGGTCTGCAAAATGGTGATGTTGTTTTCCTTTTTATACTGACCAATTTTGTCAGCCACTTTCATGCGCTGTCCCAATATCTGCAATAACTCATCGTCGAGTTGATTTATTTGCTGGCGCATTTTTTCCATTACCGCATGATATTCTTCTGAGGCAATGTCTTCTTTTCTCCAACGTATACTTTCGAGCATTTCGCCCAAACGCTCAGGAGTGATTTGTTGTTTCGCATCGCTCCATGCTTTGTCCGGATCAATATGGCTTTCAATCATCAGGCCATCAAAATCAAGGTCCATCGCCTCCTGTGCCACTTCTTGTAAAATATCGCGGCGGCCACAGATATGGGATGGGTCATTGATAAAAAGCAACCCTGGATTGCGGCGCTTCATTTCAATAGCAAGATGCCACATCGGCGCATTCCGGTATTCCGTGTTGCCATAAGAAGAAAACCCGCGATGGATCAAACCGATTTGTTTGATGCCTGCTTTTGCAACACGTTCCACCGCGCCAGTCCATAATTCAAGATCGGGGTTGATAGGGTTTTTTATCAGCACGGGGACATCGACACCACGTAAAGCGTCTGCCACCTCTTGCACGCTGAATGGATTCACGGTAGTGCGCGCACCAATCCACAGGACGTCCACTTCAAAAGTCAACGCGTCTTCTACTTGTTTGCCTGTAGCCACTTCAACGGCAACGGGAATGCCTGTAAGTTTTTTTGCTTCCTGCAGCCACGGCAGGCCTTTTGTACCAATGCCCTCAAAACTTCCGGGGCGTGTGCGCGGCTTCCATATCCCAGCGCGCATGATATCCACTTTGTCTGTCTTTCCTAACCGAACTGCGGTTTCCACAACCTGTTCACGGGTCTCCGCACTGCAGGGGCCGGAAATGATAAGAGGGCGTTTATTCCATTTTTCCTGCACTACTTGTTTCATTTTTGATTCTGTTGCTTGCATAGAAATAATTTAGGATTTACGATATGAGATACGCGATTTGGTGACTTCGATTTGCATTTTTAATTTTTAATGATACATTACCTGATGTATTTTTTGTATAACCAACTTTCGTCCTGTGTTCCACATCATTGCCTTGTCCATGTGCGCTATAGGCATCCTACGAGGGTTTTTATTTCCTAAAACGCAACAAACAACATCACTAAACAACCAATGACTTCATCTCCCGCTTTGGTTTTGCAACCACCGCTATTTTTTTTAAACCACATTATCTGCTATTGGCATCATTCATTCTGATTCTTCTGCCCTTGTAATTTTTGCCGTCTATTGCGCGGATCATTTGATTCGCAGAATGCCTGTCCACTTCAATCCAGCTATTCATTTCTTTCATATCAATTCTCCCTAGTACTTCTTTGCGCAATTCGCTCATATCTAGGATGAATTGCAAAAAACTCGCTTTATAAAAGCCATCTTTTGTACCAAGGTTCACGAAAAGTTTCATATAGTCGCCATTGCCATTAAATTCTCTCCCCCTTGTATCTCTTTGGATTCTTCCACGCATCGGAGGCTCTCGCCTGTCACCACCGCTTGGCCTGATATCTTGCTTGTATTCCCGAACCCGCTCCCTCACATTAAGGTCTTCTGCATTTTCATAATATTTCAGGAAACGGTCAAACTCCATTGCAGCAACGCGTTTCAGCACTTCTTCTTTGCTGATAAGCGCAAATTTTTCGGCGAGCATGGGAACAAATGTTTCATAATCTCCATGACTGATATCAGCCTGCAACAATTTATCCATGAAATGAAAAAACTGTTTCCTGCAAACATCTTTCCCGCTTGGGATTTCCAGTTTGTGGAATGGCGCCTGCACCATGCGCTCTATCTGCCGAATCTTGCCAATTTCGCGGCTATGTATAACAGAAAGACAAATACCTGTGTTTCCCGCTCGTCCGGTTCGCCCACTCCTGTGCGTGTATACTTCCATATCATCCGGCAATTCATAATTGATCACATGTGAGATCCCCTGTACGTCTATCCCTCTAGCCGCCACATCCGTCGCAATAAGCAATTGCAAAGTTTTTTCGCGAAACTCCCCCATTACCTTATCCCGCTGCTGCTGCGTCAGATCTCCATGGAGTGCATCGATATCATAACCTTCCCTTGTCAGTTTCTCAGCTATATTCTGAGCGTCTAGCTTTGTACGTGTAAAAATGATTCCATATATACCCGGGTTAAAATCAATAATACGCTTCAAGGTTTCATAACGGTGATGAGCAGCCGTAATATAATATTGATGATCAATGTTCTTGTTCCCCGTGTTCACTTTACCAACAGTGATCTCGACTGGCTGCCTCATATATTTCCTGCTTACCCGCTTGATTTCCGCAGGCATCGTGGCGCTGAAAAGCCAAGTCGCTTCACGCTTTGGCGTGTTCTGCAATATAAACTCTACATCATCCTGAAAGCCCATGTTCAGCATTTCATCTGCTTCATCCAGCACCACATATTTTATCTGTTCGAGATTGATCGCTTTTCTTTCTATTAGGTCAATTAATCTGCCTGGAGTTGCGACCACAATCTGCACCCCTCTTTTCAAATCTCTTATCTGCAGGCCAATGGATGCGCCTCCGTATACAGCCACTACGTGCATGCCCGGCATAAACTTCTTAAAGAGCTCTATTTCGCTTACTATTTGCATGCACAATTCTCTGGTCGGGCACACTATCAATGCTTGCGGGAATTTCTGTTCTGCTGCTATCAGTTGTAGCAAGGGTAAGCCAAAAGCAGCCGTCTTGCCGGTACCTGTCTGGGCAAGTCCTACCAGGTCAGTAGTACCGCTCAATAAAACAGGTATTGCTTGCTCCTGAATTGGCGTAGGGGTTACATAACCCAGCGCATCTGTTGCCTGAATCAGTTTCGCACCAAGTCCAAGCCCTTCAAATGTCATCATAAATTTTTAAAATTTTGCGCAAAGGTACAACTATGACCATGAATTTGCGCTGATTTCTCTGGTTTACACAGTACAAATCTGGGTAGATTTAGCATCCCCTCTTTTAGTATAATCTATCCACAGATGCAGTCAAATCAGATCGAAATAGTGGCCTATTTTAGAATTCGTTTTATCTTATTCGCATTTTCCATCAACTCCCATAGATATTCATAGTTTTCTTTCTCAAGACAACTCTTAAATTTTCTCAATTGAGAAATATGCTCATTCAATACATCCAAAACATTTTCTCTGTTTTGCATAAAAACCGGCGCCCACATCGCCGGGCTGCTTTTTGCTAAGCGCACCGTGCTCTCAAAACCACCTCCAGCTAGTTCGAAAATAGCATCCCCCTCTTTTTCTTTTTCAAGTACCGTATTCGCCAAAGCAAATGATGTAATATGAGAGATATGGCTAACATACGCTGCATGCACATCGTGGGCGTCCGCATCCATATATACAAGGTGCATCCCCAATTGGGTGTATATATTTTCTATTGTTGCTAGCGCATCCGGATTGCTTTTCTCTTTCTCGCATATCACGCATGAGCGGCCAACGAAAGCATCTCTCACAGCAGCTTCAGGTCCGCTATATTCTGTACCCCACATGGGATGGGTAGCAACAAAGCGTTTTCTCATCGGATGATCAGCCAATGAAGAGCATAAATAATGCTTGGTAGAACCAGCGTCAGCAACAATCTGGTTTTCATTAATCATATCCATAATTTCCCGCATAACCGTCACCGTTGCATCTACTGGAATAGCAACATAAATCAAATCGCTCTTCTCTACGGCCTCTTTTAATGGCAGAGATTCATCTATCAAACCTAATGCAAGCGCTTTTTTTATGCTCGCCTCTGTCCGGCTGATTCCAATGACATTTTTCACCAGCCCACGTTCTTTCAGCGCCAGGCTGAACGATCCGCTTATTAATCCAACACCAACTATAGTAATGGAATTAAACATTTGCATCTGATTTAGTTGCGAGAAATTGTTTCACCCTGATTATGCTTTCTGCTAGTTTTTCTTCTGTACTGCAGAGGCTTACCCTTACATAACTATCGCCGGCACTACCAAAAATTCCACCCGGCGTAATAAAGACATCCGAGCCATAGAGTACCTTATCACTCAAAGCACCGCCAATCCCCAAAGGGTTTTCAGCCCTTAGTTCCTCAAGGTGTGAATTTAGGGAGGCTACTTTTGCCCACACAAACATACCGGCCTGCTGTTTTGAATAATCACAACACAGTAAATCAAGCAATTCGAAAACCTTTTCTCTTCGTTTTTTATATACCGCATTTACGCTATCATACCAACTCTTTGGCAACCCTAGGGCCGTAGCCGCTGCCAATTGCAGCGGCAAAAACATGCCGCTGTCCATATTGCTT
>DATMMJ010000155.1:0-4542 GCA_035569795.1 Puia sp.
TCTACCGTGACAGAAGGATTGATTATCTCGTATGCTACAATAAAATTTTGAGGCCCTGCGGGAACATTAGTACCATTTACAGTTACTGTGAAATTGCCAGCAGCAGGATTATCGATAACAACCTGTTCCACATTATTTATAGAATCTATGCCTTCTACTGCATTATCATGCACATGGGCGGGGTTGGGGTTTAAGATTAGCGGGTGGTGCGTGACCGTTCCATTGGGTTCCGTTACGGTGAGATCCAAATTGTTCACAAGTGCAGAAGCAGCATTCAAAGAAGAAGCAGGGTCATTCCAGTACAGCATTATCTTTAATTGTTGAACGCCTGCGGACAACCCGTTTATTTTATAAGTGACGTTTGCGGAATTATTGATCGTGCCGGAAAAATATTGATTGTTCTCAATTGTTTCTACTGCTGTTCTTGCATTCAGCATGCCAAACCCATAATTATAATCAGGGCCGGGATTTCCAAGGTCATCTGCACTGTTGCATGCGACAGCTTTTATTAACGCAGCGGATGGGTTTGAGCCACTGTGCAATTGTTTATACCGCTGATAGAGCAGTGCTAGCGTGCCCGTAACTGTAGGTGCAGCCATGCTTGTGCCATTATCCAATCCGTAGGAATTGTTAGCCAATGTAGAGGTGATGTTGACACCCCCAGCAACAATCTCTGGTTTTATCCTTCCATCACCAACCGGGCCACAACTTGAAAATCCAGCAATTTTATAAGTGACATTGCTTATAGCACCAACGGTTATCACATTTTTCCCGCATTGAAACCCGGATTTGATGGTTGCAAACGAAGTAGGATAAGGTGTGCAGGCTAAAGCGCCATCATTGCCCGAAGCAAATACATGCAGCAGGGAATCATATTGAATTATCTGTCCGTCCACGTAATTACTCAATGCGTCGTATTGGCCTTCCCCGGGACAGCCGTTAGCACCGGAATAGTAAGAATTATTGGTTAATACCATGCTGTAATCATTCATATACACCGGCGCATTCACCAGTATATCGCTAAAGTTCTGGCTTATCAAAGTGGACATGGGAGCCATTCCCTTGTATTTCGGGTTAAGTATACCTCCTCCTCCTGTTGTTCCCGTTGTATGGGTTCCGTGGCCAGCTGTCCAATTGGGGTTTCGGTTTATCAGCCTTCCTGTGAAATCAATGTGCGTTGACGGATCTGCATTGTCCCCAACGCCAACAGTTACATTATTGCCTTGGAGATTCCGTCCCGACGAAGAGGCCAAGGCATTCACTGCGTGGATTGCGCGGTTGTTATAATTTAAAGGAATGTCCTTCAAAGCCTGTTCATTAATGGAAGAAACAAAAGGCAGCGATGCGATTTTGTTTATTGTGAGTGAGGATCCTTTAATGAAAATAATACGCTCGGGCTGGATTTTGGTCTGCAGGATGTCTGCGCCCGCCCGTTCCAATTCTTTTATGACATCTGGTTTGCTAAGTGATCCAAAATAACTTATCGCAATCACGTAATCCGGATCGTTAAAATGCGCTTGCGTGATTGGCCCCAGCTTTGTAGATATCTTTAACTGGCTGTTGATATTAAATATTCCCGTAGCATGATAGGTCTTTAGACTATCGTGAGAAAATCTCTCGGGCAGTTCCGTCAGGAATGCATTGCCAGGCAAATATTCAAAGAGTCTGATGCCTGCTGCCGCTAATTCTTTTTTGTCATTAACATCAGGGATTTTATCAAATTGTACGAGGGCATAAATTTTATGGTGGTACTCGGAGCCTGCCAAGAAATCTTTTGCTAATTTCCCCTTTTGAAGGTTTCTGTTGCCGGTGAAATCTCCATTCTTAAAATGAATTGCCCGAGGTAGTTTTTGGGCAATCAGATTATTTATTGATAGACAGATAACAAATATTAAAAAGTAAACATTCTTCATCAACAAAGAGTTTAATTAAGGGCGGATGCCTCTTTAGGTTTTGCCTTGAATAAGTTTCAATTAAAATAAGACGTTTGTCAATTTTATCGGTGATTTACAAGCAGGGTCAGCTAGTCTGCATTAAACGGGTTTTTGGAACTATTATTTCAAAATCCTTGTTCCGATTCTTTATTGGATAATTTTTTTAGAAAAAAAAGGCCACTAAGCCCTGCAAGGAGAGAGCCTGCGAGAATAGCAATTTTGGACTCCTGGATGTGACCAGCATCCTGGAAAGCAAGGTTGGCGATGAAGATGGACATGGTAAAGCCAAGTCCTGCCAGCACGCCAACTCCCGATAAATGCCCCCACTGCATGCCGATAGGCAGCCGACAGATTTTTAATTGTACAGCAGCAAAACATAACAGAATAATGCCAGCTGGTTTCCCAAAAAACAGACCAGCTATAATACCCAGGCTGTTATTGCTGAGTAACGTGTTTTGCCATCCGCTGGAAAGCGTTATGCACGTATTGGCTAACGCAAAAACGGGCAAAATGAAAAAAGCCACAGGCTTATGCAAAAAATGCTGAACCTTTTCTGATAGGTTGCTGCCTTGTTTGTCAAAAGGGATGGCAAATGCAAGCAAGATGCCGCTGACAGTAGCATGAACGCCTGAATGAAGCATGCAATACCACATCACGATGCCGGGTAGCAAGTAAAAGACCATGGATTTTATTTTAAACCTATTAAAAAGGAGCAATAAACCAAAAATCCCCAGAGAAATAAAAAGGTAAAGCAGAGAAAGGCCCTTTGTATAGAAAATAGCTATTATGATCACAGCGCCTAGGTCATCAATGATAGCGAGCGCAGTTAAGAAAATTTTTACGGACGCTGGGATTTTATCCCCAGCGAGTGAAAGTATCCCCAGCGCAAAGGCAATATCGGTAGCCATAGGAATGCCAATGCCAGATTGTGTTGCTGTGCCATGGTTAAAAAAGAAATGGATGGATGCCGGCACGATCATGCCGCCGATTGCTGCCATGATTGGCAGCAAAGCATTCTTGAAGTCCGCCAACTCGCCAATATAAAGTTCCCGTTCAATTTCAAGGCCAACCATTAAAAAGAAAACGGTCATAAGCCCGTCATTTACCCAATGTTCAGCCGAATAATTTAATTGAATTTTAGAAAATGATAAATTTATATGCCCATGCCAGAAATGCAGATACCCATCGCCGATAGATGTATTGGCAAGGATGATAGAAATAATGGTACAGATGATCAATAGAAGGCCACCAGCTTTTTCGCTGTCAAAAAATTCTTTAAAAATGCCAGCGCTCTTGTTGGAAATCATCATGACGCCAAGTTATCAAATCCTATTCATTTTTTAACACACTGTAAGCGTCCTGGCAAAAGACATTTTCAAGCGGAATGAAAATGAATTAACGTATTTTTTTGCTTGGGTTCTTATACATTGCATCATGAAAAAGAATGAGCAAGTTCAGGTATTGCTTTTTAGCTTCTTTATTTTTTTACTATTCGGTTGCTCCAAGCCGCTGGAGCCAGAATATCAAGGTCTTGAAGATTTGTCTGTGAATAAGATCGGGATGAACGAATCTCTCATTTCGGCAAGGCTGAAATTTTATAACCCTAATGCCTATCCTCTCCAGTTAAAGCAGGCCGATGTGAATATTTTGCTGAATGATAAACAGGCTGCTCATTGCGTCATTGATTCCACTATCTACATTCCCAAACAAGATAGCTTCTTTGTGCCTGTTGCATTCAACGTCAGTCTTTCCGGCATTTTTAGCAATGCACTTCAATTTCTCTTAAATGGTAAAGCAAAAGTGAATGCAGATGGTTTTGTAAAACTGAAAAAATCTGGCTTCCCATTCAGGGTACCTGTTCATTATGAGGGCTATCAAAGCCTGGATTCTCTGCTCGAGCAAATTCATTGATTCCTTCGGGAAAGCATAAGGGAATGATTGCGCAAAAATTGAACAGAGTTGCTGCTGCCCAGATAGAATTAAGACTCTTGTTACATGATCATCTGCCAGCAAAGGTTTTCCTTATTTTGAGTAAATGAAGAGTACAAATAGCCCTTTGTCTTAAGAGATCACTCCCATCGCGTGGATTCCCATTTTACCTATAGATTTTCCATTGCTGGGAGCTTTCTGCTTTGGGCCATATCCTAAATAATTGTTAGACAAAGACTTACTTTCCGGCACGTTTTAGGGGCTATATTGTTAATTTTTGGGTGAATACCCGAATTTTTGCCCTTATACCAAATTCTTAGAAATGAACCGCCAATACCTACCCTACCCGAAAACGATTCCAAAGACCATGGTCCTTGCATTATCGTGCCTTATTTGGATGCAAAACACCCAGGGCCAGATATGCTCAAACCCTAGTATTATTTTTGGCCTAAATTCATCAGGCCAGATTTACCCGATCAATACAACCAATGCAAACGTCGGGGCGCAGATCAACTCGGTAGCTTACGGTGGATTAGCGGCAAACCAGTCCAACGCCATTGGGTTTAGTAACCTATATAATTCATTCTTTTATTTTCATAGGAATCCGTCCACGGCCAACCAGAAGTTCATAGAATATAACACTACCACAAGCACCTATGTTACTTGCGCACCCTGCCCC
>DATMMJ010000156.1:0-7998 GCA_035569795.1 Puia sp.
GACATATACTGGCAAAGGTGGCGGCGCCGTCCTGACAGTTATCCCAATGGATAATGAAAATTGTGCCGAAGAGTGCAGGGCCAGAGTAGAAAAGGCGGCTGCAAATAAAAAGGTTCGAATAGTGTTTTTCATAATTTATAAATTTAATCTGGCCATACTAAGAAGGTTGGTGACCAGTAATGTTTAATTCAGTTTGCTCTTCTTTTGTTATTAATCCGTTACGATCTATTTTAACGGTGATATATAACCGCAAAAAGCTAACCCTTCATGAACCAATGGAAACCCACTCCAAATGTAACTCCGTTAGTCCCGGTGCCGAGGGTATAATTGTTCGTGCTCTGGGATATAATTCCGGTGCTCTTATTAGTTGTATAAGTATTGTTCACATTGTAATTGTGCGCGTGGCTGTACAAGTATCCCAGAGCCACATCCATCCCAATGCGCTCATAAAAAAAATGAGTGAGGCCTACGCTTCCTCCTGCGTTCCAATTAAGAATATTGGACACCTTCCCGTTTGTTGTTGCCGTGCTCCCTACGCTATAACTGTTGCCGGAACTGGATCCACTGCCCGAGGCTACCGAGCCGTTCACTTGCATATAGAACCAATTGTTCGGGCCAACCTTGGCAAAATAGTCGCGGATGAAAGGTCCGATAGCTACCGTTGTCGTTGTTGTAGTGGAGGTGCTGCCTGTCTGTGCGCCTGCGCCGGAAGTATTGGTCGTACTCACATGGCTGGTGCTGAGATTCAAAGAAGGTGTGGCGCCCATTACAAGGTGATGGGTAAGAAATACCCCCATTTGTGGGCCAAAGCTCAGCGTGAAAGTATTTGTGGCAGTTGACCTCGCACTACCGCCGTCATAACCGTAGTCGCTGTTTGAAGAACTGTATCCCGTTGTTCCTATCGCAGTGCCCAGCATTATCGTTCCTTTTCTAAACTGCGCGTTGCTACTGAGGAAAAAGACCAAGGTACTGAACATCGGTAAAATTGCTTTTCTCATACAATTGATTTTAATTTGGATGCATTTTCAAGATGATAAAACAGTGCCGGGTTTGATTAAATAGATGTTAATGATGGAGAAATAAGCGAAAAAAGTAAAGATGCGGGAGTTCATCTATACTAAGATACTGACGCTTCAACTGACCCCGCGTTTTCGTAAGTGAAATTGCCCCATGCCATGTATTAGGATATCTTCTGGCGGTTTTGGCTTGGAGCTTAATGCTTCAAACCGGGATACAACAGGGATCATGTCGTTTCAACCAAAGGGATATCTACAATTATTTCACAACCATTGCCTGGTGAAGAGTGAACCTCCATTTTGCCTGAAAATAATTCTGCCCTTCGTTTCATATTTGCAAGGCCAATTCCTCCTTTTACTTTGCTCATGTTAAATCCGACCCCATTGTCCGATATTTTCATTTTTAGCTGATGATAATAAATTAGCACATCCACTTCAATGGAGCTAGCGCTGGCATACTTTTGAATATTCCTTAATTGTTCCTGCAATATCCGGTAAAGGTTCAACTGCATGTCAAAGGTTAATGTAGAGTTATTCACTGCCTTATCCACGTGAAGAAGGAACCTGGATTTCTCATCCATATTGAAAGTATGGAATAATCTTCTGAATGTTTCTTCCATTGTCGAATCATTAAAAAATTGTGGCGCCAAGCGATGGGAAAGATTTCTTATCTCATCTAATGCTAGACTGATATTTCTCCGGCAATCAGTAAAAAATTGTAATGCCGATGGCTCTAGTGATTTTTTAAGCATGCCCAGATTGATCTGGCTCGCGGCTAGTATCTGGCACACATTATCATGCAACTCTCCGCCAATTTCATAACGCTCATCTTCCTGAGTTTTTATGATGGCCTTGATAGTCTTGTGCTCACTTAGATTTTTTTCAGTAACATCTATAGCAATTACTGATATCAAATTTTTATCAGCTATCATAATGGGCGTGCTGTAGATTTCCATGTCAATTAATTCTCCGGATTTCTTGTGGTGCCTGACTGTCTTTTTAAATATTCCAAAGTCCGGTTTTTTGTTTCGTATATGGTCTTGTGCGTGAGGAATATCTTCTTCCAATTTGATATCCATGAGGCTCATTTCCAGGAACTCTTTTTCGCTAAATCCATAAAGCTCAACGGTAGCTTTATTTACCTGCAAAAACCTAAATGTCTCAGGATCAAACAGCCACATCGGTTGAGGGCTTAAATGGAAAAGATCACTATAGCGTTTTTCAGACGCTTCGAGCTGGGAAATGGATTTTTTCCGTTCAAAAGAATATTTTATGCTTTTATAAAGCGCAGTAGCATTCAAATCATCTTTAAGCAAATAATCCGAAATGCCTTGCGCAATAGATCTGATGCTAAATGCAATATCAGAATATCCGGTAAAAATGATGATTGGGCATACCGTAGCTATCTGCAACATGTCTGTGATAAGTTCCTGCCCGCTTTTGTCTGGTAGATTAAGGTCTAGTAAAATGACATCAAACGGGCAATCTGGATCAGACAAAATTTCAGAGGCTTGTTTAAAAGTACGGGCCCGCGTAATTACAGGTGCTGTAATTTGTTCAGTCAGTAAACTTTCCACTATCACAAAATCCCCGGAATTGTCCTCGACAATCAAAATCTTGTAAGGTTTTTTATCTTTATTCATATATATGGTTTATAATAACTGGTGCGATTGCGCATTATTAGAGTTCGAAAGATTTTTTTTAATTTTTCCACGGAGCTTTCATCAAATCGCTCCTTAAAATCCGAAACCGGTTTGATTCGTTCTAAGGAATAGGTTTCCGTAGTAATTAACTTGCGTTGCTTTTTATCTTTTGTCATTTTTGAATAGCTTTTGTAGTGGACAATCTGACGATAGATATCCAGAAGTTTTCAATGGTAGAAACCACAGTAAGAAAATCATTGACTTCTACGGGTTTTGTTATAAAGCAGTTAGCATAATTATTATAGGAGGAGTTAATGTCTTTATCTGATGAGGATGTAGTCAGCATGATTACGGGCATATGTTTCAACTGCTCATTTTCTTTTATGTATTTTAGCACTTCGTGGCCATTTTTTTTGGGCAGATTGATATCCAGCAGTACAAGATCTGGCACATCGGCGTCAGTGTATTTGCCTTGACGGTTCACAAAATCAATAGCTTCTTTGCCATCTTTTGCTACGCTTAACTTAACGATTATTTTTGCGTCTTCCAGCGCCTCTCTGGTCAACAGGATATCCCCTTCATTGTCTTCTACCAGTAAAATATGGATTGGTTTCATGGATTTATTTATTGATTGTAAAATAGAAATTGCTTCCCTTCCCATTTTCCGATTCTGCCCAGATCCGCCCTCCGTAATGTTCCACCACTTTTTTACAAACAGCAAGGCCGATACCCGTGCCTTCATATTCTTCATGCGAATGCAGCCGGGCAAAGACCTCAAATATCTTCTCTAATTTCTCCTGATCGATGCCAATGCCGTTGTCCTGCATGCTGAAAAGCCATTCTCTTTGTTTCTCCGTAGCCTGGAGGTAAATCACCGGGTTAATTTCTTTTTTTCTGAACTTGATCGCATTGATTAGTAAATTTTGCACAAGGCGGGTAATATCCGCTTTGTTTGACGCTAGGATGGGGAGCGGAGTTTTTGTGATTATTTCAGCGTGGCTTTCTTCAATCAGTTTAAAAATATTTTGCTTTGCTTCTTTTAGCGTATCGTTGAAGTCAACGGGTTCCCTCATTGCATCCTGACGGGCTGTTCTCGACAATTCAAGCAGGTCACTGATCATCCTTTGCATGCGGATGCCACCATCAATGGCAAAGTTTATATATAGATGGGCTTTTTCATCCAGTTGGTCGCCATATTTTCGCTTTAGCAAACCCATAAAGCTGGTAACCATCCGGACTGGCTCTTTGAGATCGTGCGAAGCCACGAACGCAAACTGCTCAAGTTCATCATTTTTTAGTTGCAACATGGACAGCGCTTGTTGCAGAGAGTTTTGTTGGTTTGCTAATTCTTCTTTGAGCTGTTTTTCTTTCACTATTGTTTCATGTAAGCCGTTAAATACCCCGCTGAGCAGGGCTGTTGACAAAAGGCTCAGGAAAATAATGCTGGAGGAAAGAGCTATCCATGCGCCTAAGGAGTTATCACGGTCATGGGGCCAAGGAACCAAGTAGAAAAATTTAGCTGCGCCAAAGCAAATACAGATACAAGTATTGACCCATACCGGCCAAAATGTATATTTAGCGGTGAACACCAGCGCGCTTAAAATACAAGCAGCGAGCAGGTATGACAATCCGGAGCCATGCGGGCCCAGAAAATATATGAGGACACAGCCTAAAGTATATGCGCAAGAAATAAAAATGATTTTTCGTACCTGGAGGCTGATCCCTGGCATAAAACCCACCATAGCAATAAGAGTGATCGATAATAAGTCGGCTGCTGCGAGAATAGGCTTACCCGTTAAGATGATCATATACATCCCGGGAAGCAATGCTATCAAACAAAAAGGCAACAGAAAAAGAATCGTGCTTGCAAACAGTCTGTTTCGCCAATAGGACAAATCCTTAAGTGCGCTGGCTGCACTGGAGCAGTTGCGGTAAATCAGGGATGTATATCTGTTCCAGTATTTCATCTTATGTTTGCTTGGATAGTGTAAAGAAAAAAGTGCTCCCCTCGCCTTCTGTGGATTCAACCCAGATCCTGCCGCCCAGATTCTCTATGATTTTTTTGGTGACCGCGAGGCCAATGCCTGTTCCAGAATATTCATCTTTATGGTGAAGCCTTTGAAAGATGACAAATATCTTATCGAAGTATTCTTTATCAATCCCAATACCATTATCAGTGATTGCAAACTGCCAATGATTTTGTAACTCTTGAGCAGTAATACAAATGTGCGCAGGGATATCCTTCTTGGTATATTTTAATGCATTGCCAATGATGTTTTGAAATACTTGGCGCAAGGGCGATCTGTGCGCGCGCATCACAGGTAGAGAATCAAAAGCAAGCGTAGCATTTTTTTCCTTAATCTGCTTTATGTACAAAATCTGTATTTCGCGGATGAGCTCGTTTAGGTCAATATTTTCTAAATCGTCATCGGTTCTGCCTACTCTTGAAAATTCAAGGAGATCTAGAATGATTTGCCGCATCCGTTTAGCTCCGTCGACAGCGAAATGAATATATTTTTTGCCCTTATCATCAATTACTCCTCCATATTTTTTTTCAATTTGGGAAAGGTAACTGGTCACCATACGCAGTGGTTCCTGCAAATCATGCGAGGCCACATAGGCAAACTGTTCCAGCTCCGCATTGGATTCAGCAAGCTTTTTTGCATTTTTTCGAATATTTCCATTGAGGTCGGTCAGTTGTATTTCCGAGAATTTACGCTCAGAAATATCTTTGAAGTAAACTGATAACCCGCTATCGGAAGGATAAGCGCTTATTTCATACCATTTTGACTGAGCGGGATAGTAATCTTCAAATTGCACAACCTGACCAGACTGAAGCGCTTGTCTGTATTTTCTGTCAGACTCCGAATCGATGCTATCCGAAAACACTTCCCATAGGTGATTGCCCACGACTTCGGTTTTGGTCTTGCCCAACATCGTTTCCGCTTTGCTATTCCAGTAAGTCACGATCCAATTTTTGTCCACTGCAAAGAATGCATCGCCTATGCTTTCTAAGATGGTGTTTTTCTCATTAAGGGTATCGATGAGCGCCAACTGGGCTTTTTTCCTTTCTGAAATATCGATGCCCATACATTGAATTTCTGTAGGTTGCCCACCGGAGTCAGTAAGGCAGATAAAATCCCAGATCGTAGTTATTATACCACCATTTTTTTTCGGCTTATCGATCTCCACCTGGAAAACCTGGTTCATATTAGCAAAACATTTTTCGACGGTATCTATTACAATTTGGCGATGATACTCCATATTAGATTCCATGCAACTCATCCCAATTAAATTTGTATCCTGGTATAACCAACCAAAATCATCCAAAAATTTTTGGTTGTAATAAGTGTAGTTGCCAACGAGATCTGTTCGGATAACATAGTTGGTTTGGGAGGCAATGATACCCTGGTGGCGCGCTTCGCTTTGCTGGAGCGCAAATTCTTCATTTTTTTTCTTTGTGATATCACGCAGGCTGCCAACCATTCTTGTTGCTTTGCCTTCGGCATCTCTTATGATAAAACCTCTGTCCACCACATGCGCATAGCTTTGATCCTGTCTGCAGTAACGGTATTGGTCTTCCCATTTCATTTCGGTTCCGTCAATGAATGCGAGCACTTTTTTCATGACCCGGTCAAAGTCTTGTGGATGTATATGATCAGTCCATGAACTGATATCCGTTTTTATTCCGTCCAGCCGGTAACCAAAAATAGTTTCAAAACCTTCACCCCAGTAGATGGTTTGATTTAACAGATCCCAATCCCATATTGCGTCGGAAGTGGCCTTGGTAACATATTTGAAGCGCTGATTGATTTCTTTGATTTCTTCCTCCGCTTTTTTACGTTCGGTAATGTCCTGGTTAACGCCGAAGTTTTTGATTGTGCGACCTCTGTCATCCTTGACAATATAGAACTGGACCGATATGTGCCCGATTTCACCGGTCGCATAAATTATTCGATGTTCGGCTTTGAAGCTAAATGATGCATCGCTGGACTTGATGGATTCTGCTACCAACTTGGCCACTAAATCCCGGTCATCGGGATGTACGAAGAGCTCGGCATACCGGGCAGCGCTCATCGTATAGCCGCCAACCTTCTCAGCTGTCGTTTTAAAAATAGCATAGAACTCGTCAGTAAAAGTGAAAATGCCATTTATGATGTCTTGCTCCCAGTATCCGAGTCTTGCCATTTCAGCGGCGAGGGTCAACTGGTTATCCCTCTTAATCAAAATCGCTTCTGTTTTTTTCCTTTCAGTTATATCTTGAACAGTTCCCTCAAAATGGATGGGATTGCCCTGGTCATTATAAATAAGTTCTCCCTTTTCATGTACATATTTTATTGTGCTATCTGCTAGTATAATCCGGTGTTCGACATCGAGTTTGCCTTTGCCCCCAAAAGCATTTTTTTGACTATTGTCGAATAACTCCCTGTCATCTGGATGTATGCTGGCAAGAAATCCTGCATAATTGGGATGGAATGTTTCCTCAGCAACCCCCCATATTTTATATACTTCACCCGACCAGTGAAGCGTACTGCGATCCATACTCAGTTCCCAGTATCCTAGTTGGGCTGTTTGCTGCGCATTCTCCAGCTTTTTATTGATATCCATTAATCTATTTTGAAAAGATCTGGATGCAGTGGTATCCCGTCTATAACATGCGATCCCAGTGATCATATTGCCATCATATATAGGATTGAATCGTGTTTCTGCCCACGATTCCGGATAGAGTTCTGAGGAAGGGGTGTACATTTCTTCTATAAAAGAATTTCCCGCCAATGCCCTGTTATATAGCCCTTCCCATAGTTTAAGGAACTCAGGGGTATGTCCCGCGTTGTGCATCAAATCGTCGCCTGGACTGAGTGCAATACCGGATTTCTTTTTGATACCATTTAAAAATGCATGGTTAGCTGCTATTAATTTAAAATCGCTGCCTACAGTCCAAATCAGGTCTTCGGTTGTGTTAATGAGAGCTTCCTTATCTCTTTTTTCAAATTCCTGCAACTTTTCCATTTTCTTTTTTTCTGTAATATCGATCACAGAAACAAAGGCTCCGATAATTTCCCCCTGCTCATCTTTTGCGGGCTTATATTTTACAGCAA
Organism: Puia sp.; assembly: GCA_035569795.1. Lineage (GTDB taxonomy): Bacteria > Bacteroidota > Bacteroidia > Chitinophagales > Chitinophagaceae > Puia. The sequence continues at coordinate 7,759 of DATMMJ010000156.1, forward strand.
AATTTTTTTCGCTTGCGTCGGGAAGAGGTATTCTTGATTCTCTATATTCTTCTGTTCCCTGGAGAACCCGCATATACATCTCTTTAACTATTGCACGTCTCTCTGGCTCCGCATAATCCAAAATGCAGTCGCCTTTTGCAACATCTTTTCCGAGAAAACGTGCATACAATTGTTGGAACTGCCTGTTGAATGATACAATTTGTAAATCATGGTTCAATAATATAAAACACTCCTCGGTAT
>DATMMJ010000157.1:0-3985 GCA_035569795.1 Puia sp.
TGAAATGCTTCCTGCACGTAAGAAGAATTACCAATCAGCCTGATGATACCTTTATTGATATAGGCAAAAGGAAATTTAAGCGGGCGGATGATGTCAACCAGCAAAACCACCCGTATTTCATTTGAATTATTCCAAACTTCATGCTCATAGGTATCATCAAAAACAATCACCTTCCTCTCCTGCCAATGCAATATTTGGTTATCTACGCGCAGGTAACATTTCCCTGCCTTTTTGGGGACCACCAAGCCCAAATGACCGCGAATAAATCCTTTAAAAATCCCTTTATGGGCATCGATGTGTTTATGCGGCAAAAGAATAGAGAAGAAAGCAGTTTCAAGACCAGGAATTTGCTCCAAAATGGATGTTGTGGCCGGGCAGGATGCACAGTTTAATATAGCTTTTTTGCCAAACCCAAACAGAAAGAAAGTTTTCCAGTTATTATCGCAGGTCAGAATTCTCTGTTCTTGCTGAATGTCCTGAAGATTGGGTAGCAACGAATGAAATGCTAAAATTGATTCCATCTCTTTTCTTATTTCAGCATAATTATTTTCCAGAATTTCAGAAAACTCAAATTTTGAGCTGTCAAGAACAGGTTCGTTGCTGACTAAGGAATATTTGGATATCCAAAAACCGAAATTCAGCAGCAGCGGCCTCAATATATTGTACTTTAAATATTCCCTGATTTTGTAAGTTATTAGTTTCATGACTTTGGGTTGTTGGTTACTATTCTTTACTATCAATATTTTATCTCCGCTTCTGTGATGCCTGATTTTGCTACATCAATTTTCTGAAACCCACTGTCTAAAACTGAGGCCCCCACCGGATCGTACACTTTCCAGGAAACCGTGTTCGACTGGTTGCCAAACGCATTACATGTAAAGCTTGTGTCTGATGGCAAAAAGAAAGCGCCAGCTCCATTGGGCACGGTTCCGTTAACAAAGCGTTCGTCATTGCATAAAAGAGTCATATATGCCTTTTCAGGATAACTGTTTATTTTGATAAGGTGTAATTTTAGTGCGCAAACAAGCTCCATTTCGTATCTTGTTTGAATTGCAGATTCTATTTTTAATGTCCAATAATTTTCTTTTGACAATACCGTGCCATCTACAGCCTGGTTAAAATCAGTTTCTGAAAATGAACATGCACCATTCGCGTCTGTTTGTTTCGTTAGAAATATTCTAGCATCCCAGCAAAGGCACAATTGATGAAAATCACCCATTTCATAAAAATCTAGAGTGGCAGCGGGTATGGGCGTATTCGTTTTGTATTCTACCACTTCTATTTTTATTATTTTCTCTGAATCTTTTTTGCAGGAAACACAGCATATGGTTAAGGCTGCTAACAGCACTCTGCCTAATGGTTTTTTCATTTTATTATAATTTTATTGTCCGAAAGCTCGGCGTCTTTATAGAATAGAGAATGTTACTTCACACAACGAACAGAAATCCCAATATTAGGACCGAAATTATCCAGCAATACTTTGCTATCATCGTTATACAAAAGGAGATACCAGAGATTGGTCAGTAATGCCCGTGATGAAGTCCACCAGTAACCTCGAGTACCTATGAAGTCGTACTCACCCTGATATCCGCGATAGCCCCCCGGAAGGGCTGCAAAACCAACACTATCTGTGGCGCCCGTATTTGGGCTAACCCAATGTGTTGTTCCCGTCTCTTTCAGTTTTGCCCCTGCAACAGCCTCTCCTCCTAAAAATGATATCAAGATTGACCAATCCACGTCAGTGGCGACACGCCAGCCTGCCGGAGCTATGTTCCGGGCATCATTTACAGCATACCAATTGTATAGTTTGCCATATACAGTTCCATTGGCAGGATCGTTGTTGTAATAACCCCATGCTCCTGTGCTTAATCCGGCCCAAACTATCGTATCAGTAACCTCTGGTATCGGGTCACCATTCCGGTACCTTGAAACGTTTAAGTTTTTTTTCATCCATATTTGTGTACCAATAGTAACTGCTTCAAATAGAGTATCAAGAGTAACAAATTGAATAACTTGCCCGTAAGCAGTTCCTGCACTATTTATTGCATACGCCCGCACATAATACATGGTATTTTCTGTCAGCCCGGCCATATTAGCATTAAAGCTGCCGACACCACTGCCACTTGCCACTTTATTGTTCGCGGTAGTGGGGTTAGTAGTTGTATTAAAGCAAATGCCCCGTTCTGTTATTGAAGATCCGCCATCACTAGTAATATTGCCTCCGGATGTTCCTGATGTTAATGCGATAACAGACATAGGTGCAGTAATAACAGTGGCTAAAACGGGGGGAGGCGTTGAGGCTGTTTTTTTGCAACAAATGGAGCATACCACCAAACCGGCCAGTAATATTTTGTACAGTGAATTATTCATAGCGTGTTTTGTTTATATGATCGAATGGATTTATTCAACGAATGAATTGTTCTATGTTAAAATGATTATTCTTCAACACATTTCTGCGATTACCGATCGGGAACGAAATAGTAAGCTTTCGACCTGACAATGCTCCTGCTAAAAGGCCTGCAACGCCTCCCCCAACGCCCACCCACAAAGCTACCTTGCGGCGTTCGCGGTTGCGCGAACTGGTCCCGTCAATGGCGCCAAATAGCAATTCCCAAAAACTTAAATGCCCATCATCATTCAAATCTTCGTTTTCCCAAAGTCCGGCAGTAAGCACAAATCCAAGTACCGCGCCTCCAGCCATCTCTGCAAATGGGAACCGGTTGTTCTTTACCGTTAGCACGCTGATATTTTCTGCCGGGATATAAAAAGAAGGAGAAGCAATTGCGTTCCCCATTATTCTTTTTTTATTAGAAAGGAGGATGGCTGAGTCAGTGACCTGCCACAAATATCCTCTTTGAATACCGCTGTCAGTAGTGACTACAGCCCTGATATGCAGTCTTGCTCCTTTAAGATACTGAAGGCTATCCTGAGTGAAACAGGAATGAGAAGGAACTGTGCAAACCAGAAAATAGGCTATTAATTTTCTCATAATGAATATTATTTATTTTGAAGATAGCCCCAGGCAATATCCCCGTGTACAAAAATCTTAGCCGTGTTGCTCAGATTAAAATAATAACACCCTTTTTGCTCTTTGATTCCGGCTAAAATTCTCAGGTAACCGGTTTTAATATCATAGCGTTGCTATCGGATTCAGTTAGTGGGATCCAAAACAATGAATCATCTTATCGTGAAAGCAATGCCGACCGTTAGGACACTTGATTTAATTGGAACATGATAATTTCGGGAGAGGTCTTCATGGCGCAAGATCAAATGGGCTTTTCTTTTGTAGTGGAAACCGTTGATCAGTACAGGCACTCCTGTGGCTAGCGAAGCAACGCCTACAATCCATAGAACAATATACCCTGACCCATGTCCTGTGAAGAGATCGTAATTATTGACCGTGCCATAAAAGCCTCCTATAGTTGCAGCCATTCCTACTCCCAGCAGCACAAAACCGGCTGTTTCCAGACCTTTCCCTTTTTCAAAATATTGCCTGCTCAATTCATTCGCATGCATCTTGTTCGGCGGAAGGCTGTCCTTGAATGACTGTGAATGCAATAGCTGATGGGCGCAAAAGCAGATGATGAGTGATAAAGTAGTTTTTTTCATGATTATTTATTTTAAAAGTGTTAGAAGTAATTTTGCAGTGCGTTAGCAACAAAAGCCGGGTTGATAACTAAAGGCCAAGCTTCATCCTCATCTTTTCCCTCATCTTTTCATAATTCTCCCTTTTGCCATGTATGACAAAAGTTTTGTGAGATACCATGCCTATGATCAGGCCAGTGAGGCTCCCGACAGCCCCAAAAAAAACACCTCCGGCGAATGCTTTTTCACCTGCCGTAGTGCGGAACCAGTAGCTCTGCGGGTCATCGCCCTGTGCGAAGCCCAGTATTGCGCCAATGACAATCCCGGTAACCGCACCAATCAATGTGGATTGCCCTACTATTCCTTTTTTAGCTATTCTTACTTTCTCAAGATCTTTAAA
>DATMMJ010000158.1:0-2044 GCA_035569795.1 Puia sp.
ATGATCAGTGCCTGTGCAATGATGAACTGAAACACTACCAAACCTCTTCTTAATGAAATACCCTTTGCAGTATTGGCTGTTAGTTTACTCTTTAAAGCATTAACAGGATTGAAACGGGATAAAACAACGGAAGGATAAAAACCAGCGAGTGCGGTTACAACAATTGTTACAGTTATAAGAAATAAAATAATTGCAGGATTGTTCATTATGCTGAATGAAAGCGAAAGTTCTAAAAGTTGATTTACATTAGGCAATGCAAGAATTGTAATAACTGATGCAAGCATCACAGCACCTGTAACTATTATAAATGTTTCAATGATGAATTGAATTTGCAATTGAGATTTATTACTCCCTAAAACTTTTCTTACGCCAACTTCCTTTGCGCGATTTACAGCTTGTGCAGTGGAGAGGTTGATAAAGTTTACACAGGCAATTAACAGAATGAATGCTGCAATCAGCCACAGTACATTGAGCAGTTCATGACTGATTGTTTTGTTGCTGTAATTACCTGTTTGCGTGTCATAATGCACCGCACTTAGAGGTTGTATAATATGACTATCCTTATTGTCGGGAGATTCTGCCTTTCGTGAGTACGCTCGTAATTGTTGATTAAAATTGTCAACAGACATATCCTGCGGCAGCAAAATATAGCAACCAAAACCAGCGTTTGTCCTGTCTTCCCAATCGGTGGATTTTGCCATAATACTTCCGGTAGCACCTGTTCCAAAAGCTACAACAAGTTTTAGCTGAAAGTCTGTATTCGCTGGTATAGTAGCAAGAATACCTGACACTTTCAATATATCAGTGCCGTGCTCGAATATATAGCCGCCTACTTCCAGTTTAATGGTTTTGCCTATGGCTGTTTTCCAGTCGCCGAAATATTTTTCTGCAATCTCCTTTGTAAGCAATACATTGTTGGGTTCTTTTAATGAGGCATACGAACCTGCGAGAAGAGGAAAATCAAACATTTTAAAGAATGAAGGCCCTGCAAAAAATACACCTTTGTCTTCTTTAAATTGCTTTACCGTTGTTCCGTTATCGTCTGGTACCAGCAACTGATCATTTTGGCTTGCAAAAATCGAGGCTACCTGTTCTATTTGGGGAAAAGCCGTTTTCAATCCTGCGGGCATAGGAAAAGGAACATCTTTCCCGTAATCAATATTTGCTGCATCTGCATGATGATATTCGGTTAACACACGGTAGACGCGATCTTTCTTTGAATGAAAATTATCGAAGCCTGTTTGATATTGTATAATGATAAAGATCATCATACAAACGGCAATACCAACAGCCAGTCCGGCGATGTTGATAATCGTGTAATTCCTGTTACGGGTTAAACTTCTGAATGCGGTTTTGAAATAGTTTTTAAGCATGCTTATCTGGTCTCTAAGAACATGCCATTTTCTCTACTGGTTGATAATCACATAAATCAGGGGGAACATAATGCAAAAGTGTTCGGATTTGATTCAGTTAATGTCCATAAATGGCCTAAAAAAAACTGTGACGAAATCTAATCTTTTGGCTCCCACAGTTCAATTTTATTTCCTTCAATGTCTAAAATATGAACAAATTTTCCATAATCAGACGGTTCAATTTTGTCTACGATAGTTACGTTTTCTTTTCTTAATTCTTCAACCAATGCTTCCAAATTCTCTACTCTATAGTTTATCATGAAGTCTTTTGTTGAAGGTTCAAAATATTTTGTGGTTTCTTTAAAAGGATTCCACTGGGTAAGTCCCTTTTTTGTACTGTCATCCTTCTCCCGCCATTCAAAGCTTGTTCCATATGGCGTTGTGTCAAACCCAAGATGTGTTTTATACCATTCGTTAATTGCTTTTGGGTCTTTAGATTTGAAGAAAATACCGCCTATTCCAGTTACTTTTTTCATTTTGGCATTTTTATTTTTGTTCGAGATTATTGTCTTAAAAGCAAAACCTAATAGAAATGAAGTTGCAATTAGTGCTATTGTCAATGTCGTCCGTTTCATTGTCTATAAAATTAAATTTTTAGAATTAAACTGTTTTTATTTTATCATTAACATTTC
>DATMMJ010000159.1:0-4959 GCA_035569795.1 Puia sp.
ACAAAGGGCAGTTTCTACATTTGCAATGTCCAGTTTTTGTTCTGTATTGATATTTTTCCTGAAATTTGGAAGCAGAAAGTATAATGGACTCTTGAAAACAGAAATATCCGGGTCAATATATGAAAGTAAAACGCGAAGCCATCCAACCAGATACAGACAGTTCCTTTAAGATTTTGCTCACGCCTAATCTGAATGAATTGTTTTACTGGCATTTCCATCCGGAGTATGAGATTGTTTATGTGGAGGCGGAAAACGGTGTGCGCCATATTGGAGACCACATTTCAAAATACTCATGCAGCGACCTTGCATTCATTGGCCCTAATATTCCTCACTTGAATTTTGACTATGGAGTCAAAACAATTGCAGAAACAGTTGTAGTCCAAATGAAGGAGCATTTTCTTGGGGCTACTTTTTTTGCCCTGCCTGAAATAGCGGCAATTAATGATTTGTTTGACAGAGCAAAAAGTGGACTGGCTTTTTATGGAGAAACCAAAAAGCTGGCAAGTGAAAAACTGAAGCAGCTTATCTATTTACCCCACTTTGATCAGTTGATCGCACTGTTGCAAATATTTCAATTACTTGCTTCAAGTGCTGAAGTTACTGCTCTGAACGTGAGGCCTATTTCAAATGCATCCGTTTTAAAAGAGCAGCAAAGACTCCATAAGATTTATCATTTTATAGAAACTCATTATCAGGACACAATTGATGTAAATGAAGTAGCAAGGCTATCGAATCTGACCATAGCAGCTTTCTGCAGATATTTTAAAAAATCAACCCATCTTACTTTCACAGATTTTCTGAACCAATACCGTATTAACCAGTCGAAGAAATATTTACTGAAAGATAGCAATGTGACTGAAGCCTGCTATGCCAGCGGGTATGATAGTCTGTCCTATTTTAATAAAATATTCAAAAAATTTACTGGAGAAAACCCGTTACAATTCAAAAAAAGACACCTGTCCAGCTAAAAGGTAGCCGGAATTAAATGATTAAAATATTTGCCCGCATATAAAAATTACGGGGAAAATAAACCCACAGCAGCACTGCCGGTTGGGAAGCAACGAAGAGTTGCAACAGGAATATAATGCTCTTATTTATCGTTTTCTGAGGTACCTGCTTCTGACCAGCAAGTTATTATAGACTTCTGTCTTGACGTGTTCAAACACAAGCTCTAAATGGTTCATACCAAATAGCGGGACCCCCGAACCCAGAAGTATCGGAACTCTTGTAATAACCATCTCATCAATCAAATCTTCTTTTAAAAAATTTTGTATAGTTAGCCCCCCGTCAACGTACAGGTTGTTTATTCCTTTGTTCTTGAGGGCTGTCAAGATCTGATTCAATGCGCCACGAACTATTTCTACTTGCACAGGCAATCCGATTGGAGATTCAAGCAGCGTATTGCTCAACACAAAAACAGGTACCGGTCTGAGGTAAGGCCACTTGGCAAAGGCTAACACCGTTTCAAATGATTTCCTGCCCATGATGATCCCGTCTATTCTGTCAAGGAAAACCGAAAAGCCATAATCACTGTTACCTGGATTTGGCAAATCCATCAGCCAATCAATCGTGCCGTCTTTTCGGGCGATATATCCATCAATGCTTGTTGCGATATAAATAGTATTGGCCATCTTACATTTCTTAGCCTGGGCGAACAAACTAACATACCACCTAAAAAAATCGGCACAAATCCATTACTCATAAATTTACAAATGTTTTTGGAGACGGGCATTGCAACAATATATTGATCGTGCAGCACTTTTTTTGATGTAAGGCACTCCTTGTAATTTAGCAAACGGTTCTAAGGGCAAGATTCAAAAATAAAAAAACCCCCAAAATGTTTGGGGGTGATTATTTTAAATAGGTAATTCTTAATAAGGGAAAATGAATGTGTAAATTTTCCCGTTGTTGGCGTTGCTCCATACAAATTCCGCATAATAGTATCCTGCGGGGCATGAGCTAACTGGATTGCCGCTTGCGTCAAGCCCAAAAGTAGTAGATGATGTTATGTTATCTGTTCTTGTGGTAGAATCTTTTCCGCCAACAAGTCTGAATTCACAGGTCTGTTCAATTACTTTTGGCTGTGCGATTAAGGTAGTAAAACCAACACCTAATCTGTTAACACCAGTTTCGCCACCAGTTGTGGTGATGACATAACCGTTGTTATAACTGAATACTCGGTGTTTATTCTCACTCCACGTACGGGTTGAACCATTACCATAGGTGACGGTAAAAGAACTAGTAATGTCGTGGACAACTGAATCGATATTTGGCAAATCAATGACCAAATAGCCATCGGTATTTGTGATGGTTTTGGTCCCGTTAATAATAATGAATTTTCCATCGACAATGCGGGTGATCTTAAGGTTTGTTATTGTCAAAGAAATGGCAGCGCCTGCAACTTTCCAATAGCCATCTCTAGGTGCAGTAATAACTACCGTACCAGTACGGATGCGGTTGCCCCAACAATTGGTTCCATTATAGGTAATGGTAATTGTTTTTGTCGAAGAAGTTGTATCAAAAGTTACATTGGCATCGCAAATACCTACGCTGTCACCACCAAGAACTGAACCTCCCGGTTTATTATTACCGATTCGGTTAAAGGAAGCTCCTCCTGAGATAGATGGGCTGGCAGTTACGGCAGCGGTTGCGTCGTTATTCAGTGCATCATTTTCATTAGAGACCATTGTCTGGTCGTCGGCAGAAGTTTCAATACTTGAATTTGATGTTGTGGAGGACGACGAACTGTTTTTTTTACAAGCAAATACGCATGTTGCAAGGGATACCGCCAATAGGCTGATACGGAGAAAATTGTTTGTTTTCATAATTGAATTTTAGATTTTCTTTAAGAAGGCATTTCTGTGTTAAGGTTTAATGCCTTGTTATTTTTTTCGTAAACGTCAATTAGTGCAATTGAGTGTATTCATTAATTGAATTAACATCTAATTAATTTTGCTCCCGTAAATTTCCTAGTAACTTTTCGTCAAAATGTAGAAATCGTTCGTAATCTTACTTACTTTTTGTCTTATTGTATTAACGAGGAGATGATACGGTGAAAATGGTGCGTGCCCTGCTCTTTTGTTACTGAGTATCTTCCGTTTTTATAAAATCTCGAACGTATCCCTTTTTGGACATTTTGTACTACCTCCTCATCCTCCAATTCGACGCTATCTAAATTTGCCCCTGCCCCTGCATTGTATTTTGATTCATTCAGAATGTAGGTATAAAAAGTAACTTTTGACTGGCCTAAGCTAACAGGCTGCACCACGTTAACGGACAACCCCCAGGGATAAAAATTGAACATCATGTTGGGGAACACAAAGAAATAATAAGCTGCAATTTTTTTTCCGTAGTCCGGTGAAAATGGTGGCAGATCAAAGCAATCCTCCTGCTGTTTTGCAATTCCCAACTGCAGGCTTGAACAGGGAAAAAGCTCCGTGGAGTAATTACTGAAGTCGATTACCGCATTTAATCCAGCATGAACAAATGGGATATGAAATCCCTCCAGGTAGTTCTCGCAATACAATGCCCAGTGTGCTTTCACACTAAATTCCCTGGTCAGGGTTGGCTGAAAAACATAATCATGCACTTTTAGCCAACTAACCCTTTGTTTCATTTCTTTTAGAAAAAAATCATAGGAATATGTATTATTCAACGATGCGAAGAGCCAATTTCCCCATTTGAAAACTGGCAATTCTTTCAGGTTGTCCCCTTCTGTAGGAAAATTCTCCACTTCAGAGAATTCGGGCATAGAAATAAATTTCCCATCAAGATGAAATAACCTTCCATGATATTTACAGCGAAGGTTATTTGTTTTGCATGGCTTATCAACAACAATATTGCCCCTGTGGGTGCAGACATTGGAAAGCAAATGAATATGGTCCTCTTTATCTCTGGTAAGCATCAAAGGTTCACCCAGATAATTTTCTAACAGGGTAAACGGATACACATCACCGTGCTGTTTTACAAATCCTGTGTCCCCAATAAATTGCCAGGAAGAAGCAAACAGTTTTTCTTTCATTTTTTCAAACACTTCCGGGTCCGTGTAAAATGAACTGTCCAGTGTTTTGGCTTTGGCGATATTTTCATCGACAAAAAAATTCTGCATAAACGTTGATTTTTTCCGAAAGATAAGAAAGAGTTTGAAAGCGCTTGGGCGCTTGCATCAATACAAGTAAAAGGTGACTGAGATTTCTGCACCGGGTTTTTAAATTTTTATCTTCTCATTCTGATAGCTCTGCTTATTTTTGCTGGATGCCAAACATAAGCCATCGCGGGCACGAGATGCCCCCTTCACCAATAAGAAAATTGGTTCCATATGCTGAGGCTGCAAAAAAAAGAGGAATCACGGTGTATCATCTTAACATCGGCCAGCCTGATATTGAAACACCCAAACCAATACTTGACGCTGTGCGGCAATCTGATTTCAAAGTACTGGAATATAGCCACAGCGCAGGCAATGAAAGTTATCGAAAAAAATTAGTACAGTACTACAAGAAAGTTGGAATTGAAATTGATTACACTCAAATTTTAATTACCACCGGAGGTTCTGAAGCTATTTTATTTGGTTTTATGAGTTGCCTTGATGCTGGCGATGAAGTAGTCATACCGGAGCCGTTTTATGCAAACTACAACGGATTTGCGGTCGCAGCGGATGTTGTGGTGCGGCCCGTTACCTCTTATATAACAAATGGATTTGCTCTGCCGTCAATCGAAGAATTCGAAAAAGCCATTACTCCAAAGACTAAAGCGATTGTTATCTGCAATCCGAATAACCCAACTGGCTACCTGTACAGCAACCAAGAAATGAATGTATTGAAACAAATCATAGTAGCCCACAATCTTTATCTTTTCGCCGATGAAGCTTACCGGGAATTTTGTTATGATGGAGAGCATTTCAGTGCAATGAATTTGACAGGGGTCGACGAGCATGTTGTAATGATGGACACTATCTCAAAA
>DATMMJ010000160.1:0-4498 GCA_035569795.1 Puia sp.
CGGATTATTGATATAGATATTCTTTTTTTTAATGAACAAGTAATAAATCAACCTCAACTAGTCATTCCCCATCCTGAAATCCAAAACAGAAAATTTGTTCTCGTGCCCATGAATGAAATCTCTCCTGAGTTCATTCACCCAGTGCTCCACAAATCGATCAATACATTATTGAAAGAGTGTATAGATCAATTAGATGTGAAAAAGTTATGATAACAAATTAGAAGCTTTGGCATTTCTTTGCACACAGGGTACAAAAATTAGTAAGGGCAAAGCACTTGAAGTAAATGGACACACCTGTTTTTTTCGCAATAGCCCTCTGTTTCTAAAGCAAAACATGAACTATCATTATATATCAATAGAAGGGAATATTGGCGCCGGCAAAACCACGCTTGCTCATTTGCTAGCAAAACATTTTAATGCGCGACTGATTTTAGAACAATTTGCCGAGAATCCATTTCTTTCTAAGTTTTATGAGAATCCACAACAGTTTGCATTCCCGCTGGAATTATTCTTTATGGCAGAAAGGTACAAGCAACAGAAAGAATTGGTACATACAAAAGATATGTTCCACAGCATAACTGTTTCAGATTATCTTTTCACCAAATGTTTGCTGTTTGCAAAAGTGAATTTACCCGATGAAGAGTTCCTGCTTTACCAAAAACTATTTGAAATCATCTACCAGCAACTAGTTCAGCCGGATATCCTTGTTTACCTGCATGCCCCTGTGAGCAAACTGCAGAAAAATATTAAGAAAAGAAATCGCTTGTATGAGCAGTCAATCAAAGACGAGTATCTTTTTGACATTCAGGAAGCCTATACCAATTACATAAAACAACACAACATAAAAACCATATTTATTGATGCCGCAAATGCGGATTTTCTGGGCAATCAGATGCATTTTAAAGTGGTATTAGATGCATTAGAAAAAGATTATGAAAACGGGCAGCACTATTTTTCATTGCCCTGAAGCGCAGTTGAAGGGGTAATATGCATAGTTGAGCATTCCGTTTTAAAAAAATCTGTCCTCATCAACGGGATTTCAAAAATAGAAAACCCTACATCTGATCTGTTAACCATTAACCATTTAAGATGGCAGAAGAACAGCAAAGCTCCGACCCTTTTGCAGCAGTCAAGATTCGTGAGTTCCGCAATCTGGTGGCAGGCCGGTTTTTATTCATCATGGGGCTTCGCATGATGAGTACTCTAGTCGGCTGGTGGGTCTATGATTTGACCAATGCACCTATTGCAATCGGAGTTGTTGGCTTATCTGAATTTGTTCCCGCAGTTTCTTTTGCATTATACGCAGGCCATATAATAGATTTAAGTGAGAAAAAAAGATTATTGGTCCGTGGCGTAACATTGTATTTTGCTGCTGTGATGGTTTTGCTTTTGCTTTCAACCAATTTTACGTCGAAACAAATCTCCAATCATCAGATTGCTTTATTGATATATACGGTCATATTTTGTACAGGTATCATCCGCTCGTTTACAGGTCCTGTTTTTAATGTGGTGCTCGCACAAGTTGTCCCAAAAACAGTCCTGCCGAATGCAACCACCTGGAACCAGGGGGCATGGTTAGGCGCATCTGTCAGCGGGCATGCAATTGGAGGGTTCCTTATTGCACTCCTCGGCAACACGGGTACATTGATCGTGATTTCTTTTCTGATTCTTTCTGCATTCCTCATTTTGCTTGGGCTGAATCCAAAACCTGCGTTAAATATTCGTGGGGAAAAGAAGACATGGGACTCTGTGAAAGAAGGCATCAGTTTTGTTTTTAGGACAAAAGAACTACTCGGTGCTATTTCCCTTGATTTGTTTGCCGTGCTGTTTGGCGGAGCGGTAGCGATCGTACCGGTGTATGCTAGGGACATATTAAAAGTGGGCCCACAGGGTTTTGGGTTTTTGAACGGGGCGTCTGATATGGGTTCCATATTGATAATAATTACGCTCACATTTTTTCCAGTGCGTAAGAAGCAAGGTTTAAAATTATTTTTTGCAGTCGCAGGTTTCGGTGCCTGCATCATCATCTTCGGTTTATCAAAAATATTTTTCCTATCTTTTGCTGCATTAATGCTCAGCGGCATCTTAGATGGCATCAGTGTTGTAACCCGGGGCACCATTATGCAATTGAAAACACCTGACAATATGCGCGGGCGCGTGATGAGCGTGAACTCTATGTTTATTAATTCAAGCAATGAACTTGGGCAGTTTGAAAGCGGGGTGGCCGCAAAATTGATGGGTGTGGTACCCTCTGTTGTCTTTGGTGGTTGCATGACTTTGCTGGTAGTTGCAATAACCTGGTTCAAAGCACCTAGCCTGAGAAAAATGCAATATTGATTTATATTTTGGAGATGAAAGAAAAACCAATTCCATACGATTTCATCTTTGATCATCTTGACAGATTAGGGCTAGTTATTAAACCGATGTTTGGTTGTTACCTTGTCTACCGCGGAAATAAGATGATCCTGTTTTTACGAGAATCCGACAAAGAGCCGATATACAATGGCGTTTATATCGCTACGTCCGAAAATTATTTTGATAGTCTCGTAAAGGATATTGGCATAAATTATCCAAGCGATTTTTTTAAGAATACTAAGAAAAGATGGATTTTTATCCCTGAAAGTGATCGGGGATTTGAGTCTGCTGTTCTGCGCGCATGTGAGCAAATATTGAAATCAGATAAAAGAATAGGAAGAGAAAAGCTATAAATAGAATGCGTAACTTGGAATAATTATAAACTATCATTATGCAACGCAGAATTTTCCTCCGCAACACATCGCTCACCCTGGGAGCCATATCGGTGCTGAACACAAAACTTTTTGCACACTTTCTTAGGGACAATCCCTGGAAGATGAAAATACTTCGAAATGATGTCGGCATCTTTACCGAAAAGGGTGGCACCATTGGTTACTATCTTTCAAAGAAAGGCGTTGTTGTGATAGATGCAGAATTTCCTGAACAGGCGCAGCATTTGATTGATGAACTAAAAAAAATAAGCTCTAAACCTTTTGAACTGCTAATCAACACACACCATCATTTGGATCACACCGCAGGCAATATTGCGTTTAAAGGCCTGGTAAAAGATGTTGCCGCGCATGAAAATTCCGTAACAAATCAGAAGCGCGTTGCAGTAGAGAAAAAAAATGAAGACCAGCAATTGTACCCAAATATTACTTATGTGGATTCGCAAACCTTCAAGGTTGGGAAAGAGCAAATCAAAACTTATTATTTTGGTGCAGGCCACACCAACGGCGACAGCATCATTCATTTCCAGCATGCAAATATTGCACACATGGGCGATCTGGTTTTTAACCGCCGTTGGGCTTTTATTGACCGCTCCGCCGGGGCGTCCATAAAAAACTGGATAACCGCACTGGATAAAACCCTCAGCACTTTTGACAAGGATACCATTTTTATTTTTGGACATGCTTTTGATCCTGAAAAAGTGACGGGCAACAAAGAAGATTTGAATGCGATGCGGGACTACCTTACCAAGTTGCTTGAGTTTGTTGGCAAAGAAATAAAAGAAGGCAAAAGCAAAGAAGATATATTAAAAGGGAAATCCATCCCTGGCGTTACCGAATGGCAGGGAGATGGCATTGAGCACGGGTTACAGGCCGCCTACGAAGAGATTGCTTCTTAGACAAACGACTGCATGTCCACAATTACAAAAAGCGTAAAGCTACCTTGCTGGAAGGTAGCTTTATGGACTATTTGCTTACCCAATAATGCAGGTAGGTTGATAATTTGCGTCAAAAGAAAAATTGCTCCATCACAATTTTGCCATTCTCCGTTTTGTACACACAGATCTCTTCCATTTTCACCCTCCCTCTTCCCTTCATGGTTGCATCCAACACCCAAGAAATTGAAAAATGGTTTCCGGCAACCAAGGGTTCTGAAATGGTTGAACCATGAAATTCTTCTAGCATGGAATCAAACATCTTTCCTTTTTCAATAATGGCGGCCAATCCATTTTGCTGCCTTGGACCCATTTGATCAGTCGGTTCAATGCTAACCGCATCGTCTGCAAAGAGTTCCTTTAGAGTCTCCTGTATTTTGCCCTGCCTGCACAATTCAACCAGGCGTTTGGCGACTTCTGTTGTTGTCATTTTACTTTTTTTATTTTTTTGAAAAATAGGATTCCATTGGCTCAAAATAAGAATCTATCCATCCCCTGCTGGTAAATTGCACCTTGCGGTAAATTGGAATGGGTCCATGTAAGGAGCGTCTGATCGGCTTTGTCATTGCGCTTTAACTAAGGTGGCAAAAATTATTTATAAGACATCGCATCCAAACCTAAATATTTTCGTATGATGCTCATCTGCCCTATGTGATAGCTTTCGTGGCTTGTTAAAAACCCAAAAAATCCCAACATTGACTTATCGCCAATAGGTGTTCCGAATGGAAGCTCTCTAGCAAGCTCGGACTCACTTAATTTCGAAACCCGATCAACAAAAGCGGGAGAATAGGAATTCCAGCATTTCAAAATTTCGCCAAG
>DATMMJ010000161.1:0-2540 GCA_035569795.1 Puia sp.
AGCAACTAAAACTAAATTCCTTACTAACTCCAGGGGGGTCAACATGCGCCGGAATGACATTCGATCACATCCCAAAAGGGGGTCAACATGTGCCGGAACGTCAGCTATAACAAACCAATTAATGGTAAACTTTGGACTGAAATAATTTATTCAATCCCTCTTCCAACTGGTAAACTATACACTGAAACGATGGTAAACTATGCTCTGAAATAAGTGGTAAGCTATGATGCGTAATATCCAATCATAAAGAGGGGGTCAACATCGTCCGGAATGGGGGGTCAGCTTCGCCGGAATCAGGGGGTCAACATCATGCGGAATATACAATTTAAGAAAATCTCAGGATATTCTTTATTAGGAATCTTGTGGTCGTTCACCTTAGACATTCCCGTAATTGCTGCAATGTTTGTAATCCCTGGTGGGGTTTGGGTTTGCTAATCTTGACACAAATCATTACAATGATTAAAAGCAAATTTCAGAAACTGCTGCTAAGATTCGGTTTGCTGAAGCCCACCAAGTCTGTTGAAAAATTATCGGCCGCAAAAGAAAATTATGAAGAATTCGAAACTTCAGTTGAACTTTACCGTAGATAAACCAAAAAAACCTATATGAAACAAGATGATCAATTTAAAGACAAAAAGCAGTTGGCTATAAGCCAAGAAAAGCCTTCCGAAATAATCACCAATACTATCAGTTGGCAAAGAGAATGTGATCTCAAAGGGCAAGGCTGGACAACTGAAATGATAAAGAAATATTTAGGAGAGCCTGCTAGGATAACTATAACTAAAAAAGGAATACCGAATCCTCTGTATCCAAGATCCCTCGTGAAAAAAGCATTAACTGATCCGCAAGTCCAAGAATTGAGAAAAGCTAATATAAAGAATAGACAAATTGCCCGCATGAATAGGCTAAGGCCGATCTACGATGAAATGGAAAATATGACCTCTAATCTTAATTGGCTTAAAGAATACATTTTCCAAAAAGTAAAGGAAGGTACATCGGCGCAAAAGCATATTGATCTTTTTAACGAACTTGAATACCTGACTTCTAAGATAGACGTTATGGTGCCAAAAAGGTTCTCTTCGCTTGGCGAAGATTTGAAGAAAAATTGGCTAAAAAAAGAATCTATTTTGGTTAAAAAAGCACTTGCAGTATTGGATATTTCGGAGGAAAGATTTATCGAATTCATTGCGAACAAAAAAAACGGCGTATATGCGCAAGAGATTTTGCGTTTGGGTCTAAACCATCATCAAGAAAATCAATAAAGGGTAAAAAGCAACCGGACTATCTCACATGTTGAACATGTATCAAAAAAATCGAATCCAGTACAGCCCCTATTACTTAATCAGCTATTCAGTCCATTCAATAGTAATATACATGAATAAATACCTGATACCATCCTCATTAATTGTCATAATGACGATTATTTTCTCCCCGCTCCTGGGCCAGGACAAATTCCAGCCAACATGGGAATCATTGAGCAAATACGAATGCCCGGACTGGTACCGTGACGGGAAGTTTGGGATCTTCATCCACTGGGGTGTTTATTCGGTGCCGGCATTTGGCTCGGAATGGTACCCAAGGCAAATGTATCAGCAAGGTTCTGATGAATTCAAGCACCATGTAGAAAAATACGGCCCGCAAAATAAATTTGGCTATAAAGATTTCATACCGTTGTTCACAGCGCAAAAGTTTGATCCCGTTCAGTGGGCTGATCTTTTTAAAAAGGCCGGAGCGAAATACGTTGTACCAGTTGCCGAGCACCATGATGGCTTTGCTATGTACAATACCAGTTTATCAAAATGGACTGCGTATAACATGGGGCCGAAAAGAGATATTATTGGGGAACTTTCTGAAGCAGTAAGAAATAAAGGTCTTGTGTTTGGGTTATCTTCACATCGGATTGAGCATTGGTTCTTTTTTAACCAGGGTAGAAAATTCGACAGCGATGTAAATGACGTGGCATACCAGGATTTCTATGGCCCTGCAAGACAAGAAAACGATCCGCTGACCACAGAATACATGAATGACTGGTTATTGCGAGCAACAGAATTGGTGAATAAATATAAGCCTCAATTGTTCTGGTTCGACTGGTGGATCGAGCAGCCTGCCATGGAGCCTTATAGAAAGTCATTTGCAGCATATTATTATAATCAGGGCCTCCAATGGGACAAAGGCGTGGTACTGAATTACAAAAATAAATCCTTCCCGGATAGTGCAGCAGTACTGGATCTGGAGAGAGGCAAACTGGAAGGGATCCGGCCACTTGCATGGCAAACAGATGATGCAGTAGGATTTAAATCATGGGGATTTATTGATGGCGAAAAATACAAATCGCCGCAATATGTAGTGGATGAACTATCTGACATCGTGAGCAAGAATGGCAATTTATTACTTAATATCGGGCCGCGCTCCGATGGCACGATTCCTGAAGAGCAGCAACAGCTTTTGTTGGCTATCGGCAATTGGCTTGGCATAAATGGGGAAGCCATTTATGGCACCCGACCTTGGAAAATTTTTGGCGAAGGGCCCACTGAAAATAT
>DATMMJ010000162.1:0-2534 GCA_035569795.1 Puia sp.
TGGCGTGGGCGGGAACTGGAGTACTTTGGATGATGTCCGGAGGAGTTATGAAATCCTTTGGAATGAGCCAGATGATCGACAGGTCGACAGGCGGCCTCAAAAAAGGTTTGATAATTCCCAAATCGGATTTCAGCTTTGTACAAATAAGCGACAGTCATATTGGATTCAATAAGGCTGCCAATACGGATGTTTTGGGAACTTTGCAGGCTGCCATTGCAAAGATCAATGCGATGCCGGTACAACCTTCCTTTGTTTTACATACAGGGGACCTTACTCAACTTGCCCAGGCAGAAGAATTTGATACGCTTGAACAATCTCTAAAAAGTATAAAGACTGAAAAAATATTCTATGTACCTGGAGAACATGATGTAACCGATAATGGAAAGCTGTATATGGAACGCTACGGAAAAGGAACTAAAGGTGATGGATGGTACAGCTTCGATTCACATGGTACGCACTTTATCGCCCTGGTGAATGTGTTAACTCAAGGAGATGGCAGCTTTGGTGTCCTTGGCCCTGATCAACTCGCATGGCTGGAAAAAGATGTAAAAGGTCTTTCAAGCAGCACACCAATAGTGGTTTTTGCGCATGTTCCTTTGTGGTCTGTTTATCCTCAATGGGGTTGGGGAACAAAAGATAGCGAACAAGCCCTCGCATATCTCAAGCGTTTTGGATCGGTTTCTGTTCTCAATGGCCACATTCATCAAACGGTGCAAAAAGTAGAAGGAAATATTACATTTCATACTGCAATGTCGACAGCATTCCCGCAACCGGCCCCAGGAAGCGCTCCTTCGCCCGGACCAATGAAAGTTCCTGCTGAAAAACTAAAGAGTGTACTCGGTCTGACAAGCGTTAATTATGTCGAACATAGTCATACATTGGCCATCACCGATACCCCATTAGTGGAAGCAATGTAATATATCCAGAGAACAAACTTCATTTTGCAAATGGACTTATGGCTCGTAATCTTAAACGCATATAACATTACTATTATGAAGAGATGCATCTTGTTATTAATCACTCTGGCCGCAGGAAAGCTGGCAATGACCCAATATAAACCTGCTGAAAACGGATCTTCCGTACAATTTACCATAAGGAATTTTGGTATCAGTACCGGTGGTTCTTTTCGCGGGTTACAGGGAGATATTATTTTTGACATCAATGATCTGGCTAAAGCCAGCTTATCAGTAAGCATTGATGCAAATACGGTGAATACTGGCAATGATACCAGGGATAATCATTTGCGGCAGGATTCCTATTTCGATGTTAAGAATTATCCGCGAATTTCTTTTGTTTCTACCAAAGTTAGCACATCTGATAAAACAGGCGTTCTACTAATCTTTGGAAAACTCACAATCAAGAATCAAACAAAAGATATTTCATTTCCATTTACGGCTACCCCGAATGGCAATGGGTATCTTTTTAAGGGCACATTCAATATTAACCGGAAAGATTTTGGTGTCGGAGGCACAAGTACTATTTCAAATAACCTGGAAGTACAGCTGGCGGTGTTGTCAACAAAATAAGAAATCCTGTCTCCTCATTTAAAAATTAAGATTTTCTCAATTATGCAAATAAACAGGAAATTTGTTGTTATGGCAGTATTGACAGTGGCCGCGACCATAAGCATTGCCGGAATTAAGCCTTTCAGCTCGAAAAGCGAATACACCAACTTGCAGGTATTGCCAAAGGATATTAGTACAAAAGCTTTACAACACATTATGGTTGATCAGTTCCAGGATGGATTGGGCGTAGGTTGCAGCTTCTGTCATGCGCAGGAAAAAGGATCGCTCCACCTGGATTACGCAAGTGATGAAAAACCAGAAAAGGAAATTGCCCGGGCGATGATGCGGATGACGACTGAAATTAATAAAAAATATTTTGAAGTTAGTCGTCCAATAATTGGCGATAGCTTGATCGTCGTATCCTGTAATACCTGTCATCATGGGGTAACACATCCAGATCCCAATGAGTAAACCGGGCCTTAAAAAGTTTATAAAAAACGACGCTACCCTAATTATTTTGTAGCAAACAATTTTCGGTCCTTATTCAAATACTAAAAAAAATGAAAAAAATAATCAATTGGTTTGTCAATCCCCCGGTAACTGGACAATCAACCATTTTAGTGATTAGACTGATGGCTGGGAGTGTTTTCTTTTGGGAAGGTATTTTGAAATTTGTGTACGAAAACCAAGGTGTCGGACGATTTACAAAATTGGGCTTCCCCTTTCCCGCAACTACCGCACACCTCATAGCATCAGGCGAAATAATCGGGGGGGTGCTTTTAATCATCGGCCTGGGCACAAGAATTATAAGTTTTTATTTTATACTACAAATGATTGTTGCGGTGCTTAGTACAAAAATTGATTTGTATTTTGGCACAAGCCCTCTTCCCTTACCGCCTGCGCCACCAAAAATGGGGATTTGGGCAGTATTACACGAAAGCCGGTCAGACTTTGCACAGATAATGACTTGTCTATTTCTATTAATTGAAGGAGCGGGACGGAGATCACTAGATTTCAGAGTTTCGACTT
>DATMMJ010000163.1:0-5799 GCA_035569795.1 Puia sp.
CCATTGCCATGGGTCTCGGCGGTTATCTTGCCGGGAAGACCGAAGTTGACCATTATAATTCTGAATTAAGAAGAGAATATGAAGAGGTGGAGCATTTGCCGGACAAAGAGAAAGAAGAAGTGCAAGAATTTTTCGCCGGACTCGGTTTTAGCTCCGAGTTACAAAAAGAAGCAGTTGAAGAAATGACCAAAGACAAAGACAAGTGGGTTAATTTTATGATGAAATATGAATTGGGTTTGGATAAGCCAGATCCCAAACGCGCAGGCAAAAGTGCATTCAATATTGGAGCTTCTTACGTTGTCGGAGGTCTGATCCCATTGAGCCCCTATTTTTTTACAGGCAGCGGTATCGAAGGGTTGAAAATATCTGCTGCAATTACTCTAGTTTGTCTTTTTATTTTTGGATATTTCAAAAGTCGTATGACAGGTATCAATCCAATCAGCGGTGCCATTCGCGTTACCATAATCGGCGCATTAGCCGCCGGCTGCGCATTTGCTGTGGCTAAGCTGATTCAGCATTGAATTGAGTATATGTAGTTAGCATTTTAGAGAGACCTAATGCCCTTGCGGGGAGTTCGTCCGAGCATATGGAAGTCTTGTGATTGCCTGCTCAAATAGCGCCGTTGCGGCAGTTCTGAGCGGCTCACAGTGGTCTGCAAATCGTGTCTCCGGCTATAATGAATTGGGCCGAATTAGCCAGTGTTTAATTTGCTACCAGGAATATCGACTAATAATATTTCAGCTTCAATTCCACCCTGCGGTTCTGTGCTTTGCCTTTTGGGGATTTATTGCTGGCAACTGGTTTGGTGTCCCCATAACCGGCAGCGGACAATCTGCTTTCTTCAACACCACCTTTTGTTTTCAGATAGCTCTGGACCGCCTTTGCTCGGTTCTCGCTCAAGAGCTGATTCCTTTCTGGTTTTCCAGCGTTATCCGTGTGTCCCTCGATATCCAATTTAAGATTCCCGTCCTCTTTGAGAATTTTCGCCACTTCATTTAAAGGCTTGAATGATCTGGACAGTAATTTAGAGCTGCCTGTTGCGAAGAAGATGTTTTTTGCATTATAAGCAACTTTTTTCAGGATTTCTTCCTTTACCAACGGGCATCCCTGATTTTCTTTTACACCTGGGACATTAGGGCATTTGTCTTCTTCATCATTCACCCCATCACCGTCTGAGTCTGGGATTGGGCAGCCATTGTACCTTGCAACACCTGCCACTGTGGGGCATTTGTCTAGTTCATCATTGATCCCATCGCCGTCCGAATCGGGGATCGGGCAGCCATTGTACCTCGCAAAACCTGGCACGGTCGGGCACTTATCATCCTTATCAGGAATGCCATCACCGTCCGTATCGGGGCAGCCCTTAAACTGAGGCAAACCCGCAACATCCGGGCACGCATCCAGGCTGTCCACAACGCCGTCTCCATCCCGGTCTTTAGGCGCTTCCACAAGGGGAGGCGGAGGAGGAGGTACTAGTACTGCGGCCTTTTTATTCTCGGAAATACTCCCGGCAATACCCACACTGTAATAGAAATGATAATTCACGATTTCGGTTACTGGTAACCGATATTGCCAGTTAAAAAGTGCAAATGCATCTGGTGCAAGTTTAAATTGGAACCCCACGCCTAATGGGATAAAGGCACCATAATAGCCCTGAAATTGTGAGGCGCCAACCCCAACCTTAAAAAATGGGGTAAAAAAATGTCCGTCATCAAACATTTTACCTACAACGGAAGCATCAGCTTCCAACAGCGCCCCACGTGAGCCTAAAGTGGTGCCATCATTTGCGCGCGTGGGATAATCGGTTGTATTAAAAGAAAATGTTCCCGCAAAATCAAAATGTTTTGAGATGCCACGCAAGTAGCCAATGGCAAGGCCAGGATCCATACCCTTAAAATCGGTAAGTTGGTGGTTATTTACTGCATCTCTAAGATCGTGTGAGTGAAAATAAATTGCGCCGTTAAAATCATCCAAGACAAAATAAAAGGAAAAAGAAGGTTTTTTTATATAATTGTCAATTTGGGCAAAACTCATATTGCTAGAAAAACCGAGTACAAGCAGAACAGAAATGAATTTTTTCATAACAAGCTCTTTAGTGTTATCACAAAAGTAAAGCCTGCAACATGAAAGGTGAAATTATTTATCCTCCGTCGTGTTTTCCGCATCAGCTGGTTTATGCCTGCCCAGCACATCAACCCGCACTCTAGTTAATCCTCTACCGGTATAGCCCAAACGATGCGCGGCGGCGTTGCTTAGGTCAATGAGCCTTTTATTACGGTGATGCATACGGTCAGTTATCTTGACAATAACAGTTCGCTTATTACGTAGGTTGGTCACTTTCACCCATGTCCCGAGCGAGAGCGTGTTGCTTGCAGCTGTCAGTTTTTTCTGGCTAAAGACTTCTCCGCTTGCAGTCCTTTTGCCATTGAATTTATTTGCATAAAAACTCGCAACACCGTATTGAATTTTAATATTTTTTTTTGGAGTAATGCGTGGAGCATGAGGTGACGCACCATTTTGCGCATACATATTGCAAGCGAACATCACGCAGCCAATGATTGCAATCCCCAATTGTTTAATCATAGAAATTAGACATATTAACCCTATTACAGGAGTACATTTCTTAGTTAAAGATTCAGGCTTAAGCCGATGACTCTAAACAAAAATGAAAGCTGATGGTTAATATCCCTACTTAACGGCCTTGTCTGCAAAATATTTTTCGCGAAGGAACTTATCCTCTCCATAAATATCATCGTAAAATCTAAGATGGCCCTTTTTGCCTTCACAGGTGAAGTATCGGAAAAAAACCGGTACTTTGTGGAACCCGCTCACCACGTGCTTTTCCTGCCGTTTGATCCAGGCTCTCAAAGAATCGGGATGATACCTCACAGTGTCATTCCTTATCAAAAAATCTGATAGTTTTTCCCATTGCTGTACCCGCACACAGCCATGGCTGAGGGCACGGAACGGTTTACCAAACATCCACCGAACATTGGTATCGTGCATATAAACGCTGTACTTGTTCCTGAAATTGAATTTTATCACTCCCAGAGAATTATTATCTCCTTGGCCTTGCTTTAGCTGATATGGGAAATTATTTTTGTTGAGCCGGGCCCATCTGACCAACGATGGGTCAACCACATTATCATCCTTGTCTACCACCATCAGGTTCTCCTTTTTCAGAAAATCAACGTTCTGCTTGATTTTCGGCAGCATCTCCTTAAAAATAATACTGTTCGGTACAGTCCATTGCGGGAGCGTGATGAAGTTGGAAACCTCGCTAGTTAATAAGGGCGTACGGGTGTCGGGTTTCCCAACAATCACTTTCGATTCGAAAACGAGCGTGTCGCTGTCTATCACTTTTAAGTAGAAAGCAGGCAGGTTTACCCACACATAGGTATGTGGCAGGCTATCGGGCAGCAGCTTATAACGGTCAAGGTTAATCGCAATTCGTTTAAATCTTTCTATATCCGTATCATTTAAAGCATTCACCATTTTCTCGTCCACCCTTCCTGTAAGTTTCAGGTTCTTTGATTTCTGGTATTTTCTTATTGCTAGTTTAAGAATTGTGGTATCGGCATGGACAGTATCACTGGTAAGCATACCTATTTCGTACAATCTTGTTTGCAATGATTTGAAAAATGCAACGGAATCTTTATATGGATAAAACAGGTACGTGAAGGGGTTGAATTTTGCAGCAGCAAGGAAATCTTTCGCGTATGCCTTCACTGAATCATATCCTGCATGCTTAGGCTCAATATTGTGCAAAGCATATGAAATACTTCCCGTTAACAATGCAGTGTCTAAAGTGTGTATAAAGAAGGTATCGCGGAGCAGCGTATCGGTGCGCAATGTAACGCTGTCATATTGCAAGCGGCCTTGTTTCAAATCCTTCACGAGAGAAAAAAACGCATCAGTCAACAGCAAATCCGCTTTTGCCCACAAGGCAATATTCTTTCTGGCAATGGTATCTTCATTAAAAACCCGATGGATAAACGACAAAGAGCCAAAATGGTAATCCGAAGGAAAAAGTCCGTAATACCGGCAGTTCTCAATAAACTGATACAATGAATCTCCTGTCGCAAGCCATTGCTCCTTGGCGCTCCATATAGCTTCATACTTTTTATCTTCATACAAACTGCTGTCCAGGTGCATATATCCAAGGTGGGCTGAATCGATAATAGAAGCCTTATTCTGCAAAGCGTACTCGACTATTTTTTTTATGTCTTCCGACAAATGCTCTGGCATTTTTTCCGCAACTGTGACAACATCTTTTTCTATGGGCTTTGGTTTGTTCTGACAGGAAAAAAGGTATGCAAAAAATAATACAGGAAATAAAATCTCACTAAACCGTTTTCGATATATCATTTAAATTATGTCAGGTTATTAAAACTATGGAGTAACTTAATGCCAGCTTAAATAAAACGCTGCAATTATGGGCTACAAGATACCACAACGCTGCAATATTTCACTATCACCGCTTATTATTTTTTGTATACTTTCAGCCAAAAGCATAGCACAAGACAGTAGCAATAAAGCTCTTAAGGTGATCAACACGATCACTGAATATAAAGAATCGGTTAAAATCGACACAAACCAGAAAATGGTAAGTCTGCAGCAGCTCATTCCAAACATTGTGCTGGACCTGCGCTATGGGACGACAAATAATTTCATGAAAATCGTGATGTATGATGAGCATCCCCGGTATACTTTCTTGCGGCAGCCCGCAGCAAAAGCACTGGCTCAGGTGCAAAAGGAATTGATCAAGACTGGTTATGGATTGAAAGTTTTTGATGCGTACAGGCCTTATGATGTCACAAAAAAATTCTGGGAGCTTGTGCACGATGAACGATATGTAGCAAACCCCGCTCAAGGTAGCGGTCACAACCGGGGCATTGCCGTGGATCTCACGATTATCAATCTGAAAACGAAAAAGGAATTGAAAATGCCAACAGGTTTTGACAATTTCACCGATTCCGCGCACCATGATTTTATGAATTTGCCTTCTGAAGTTTTAAAGAACCGGAGCTTGCTGAAAGAAACCATGGAGAAATATGGCTTTAAAGAATTTGCTACTGAATGGTGGCATTACAGCTTGCCTGATCCTGAAAAATATGAAGTGCTGGATTTATCATTCGGGGAATTAAAACAGAAATAGAATGTGTGATTTGTGGTTTATAGTTTGCAGTCTTGCGTAATAGCACCTTGCGTTTTAACTTAGTTTTTATTGCTGCTGGCTCAAGTATACGGCGACACTTAAGGCGGCATCCACTCGATTAGTCAACTCTTTTCACATACATATTCATTTTCATTTTATCCGCATCAATTAATAAAACGAGGTTGTCTAATAAAATGAGGAAATAGATTCATCAATCATCATTTTAAATCGGAACCACTTCTTCCACTGCATCCAGATTAATCGGCCCGTAAATATGAGGAAACGTATCTTCAATGGTAGGGGACCAGTCAAAATATATCGGGCTGCTGAGCTTACCTGTTTCTATAACAAGTTTAACCATATCCTGTTTCTCTTTAAAATAACGGTCAAGCACACCTGCAATCTGCCTCGCTTCGCTGCAATGAATAAAGCCTTCTTCATTTAAAGATGGTGAAGTATAAAAACCGGCCTGTTTTGCTGCCGCCCATTCAGACAATGAGGTAATGTGATATATGAATGCCATAAATTATAAGACGCGTTTCATTTTTTGCTCCAGCATCAACAGATCCGCCAGAACTATTGCAGTTACTGCCTCCAGCACCACCGGCACACGCAATGCAATGCAAAGGTCGTGGCGGCCC
>DATMMJ010000164.1:0-3123 GCA_035569795.1 Puia sp.
GTGAAAATCTTCGCATTAATTACAGTTTTGCAGAAAGCCCTTTTGGAAATCTAATCGTTGCATCCACTACTAAGGGTATTTGCTATATGGCATTCGCCGATAATGAAAAAGAAGCATTGCAGCAATTACAGATTCAATTTCCCCATGCGCATCACAGGCAGATGGTAGACATGATCCAGCAAAATGCTTTATATATTTTCACTCGTGACTGGAACGAGGTCAATCAAATAAAACTACATATTAAAGGAACAGGCTTTCAATTGAAAGTTTGGGAAGCGTTGCTGAAAATTCCTTTGGGGCGTTTATCCACCTATAGCTATGTCGCGGCTTTCCTCAATAACCCAAAAGCCTTACGTGCCGTAGGTTCTGCAATCGGCGATAATCCTGTTGCATTTATCATTCCCTGCCACCGCGTTATACAATCCTCAGGGAACTTTGGTCAGTATCATTGGGGAAACACACGCAAGACAGCGATGATAGGATGGGAAGCCGCTAAAACGGAGAGTAGCCGGCTGTAAACACGAATTAGCTATTATTTATGAAAAATATTCAATCTACACTTTCTGCCATTAATTGGTTGGCAGTGACAAATAAGATCAATGAACAAGGGTTTGCTCAAATAAAAAGTGTTTTAACAAATGATGATTGCAATCTGCTGATTGAAAATTACAATAATCAATCACTATACCGAAAAACAATCACGATGGAGCGCTATCGTTTTGGTTTGGGAGAATATAAATATTTTAAATATCCATTGCCTGGTTTAATTCAGGCAATCAGAAAGAATGTCTATTGTTATCTTGCGCCTGTTGCAAACAAATGGATGCAAGCGCTTGATATTGATAGGCAGTTCCCAAAGACATTTACTGAGTTGCAAACACTTTGCCATAACAACAATCAGACCGAACCAACTGTGCTGATTTTGAAATACGGCAAAGGTGGTCACAACACGCTGCATCAGGATCTATATGGCGAAGTGTTTTTTCCAATTCAATTGGTTTTGTTTTTAAATGAGCCGGATAAAGACTACTCCGGGGGAGAATTTGTATTGACACTGCAAATTCCTAGAGCGCAATCAAAAGTTATAGTTTTGAATCCTAATAAGGGCGATATGATCTTGTTTACAACAAATTTTCGACCCGTGAAAGGAAACAGAGGCTACTATCGTGTGCATATGAAACATGGAGTAAGCGAATTGCATCGGGGTGAAAGACATACGCTTGGAATTATTTTTCATGATGCGTTAAATTAAGAACAATGAAATTGCATGCTGCGATGGGAAATAATGATTTTACGAGGAAGAAAAACGTCCATACATTAATAAAGTCAGGTCAAATTGTTTTAGGAGGTAACAGGAAATTAAAAATCTATGGAACGCTCAGTTGCAGACCAGGAAAAAAAATGAAGCTTGAAAACAGGGTATTTTTTAGCTCTCCCGAACAAGCCATTGCTAGCGGCTTCAGGCCCTGCGGATACTGCATGAAGCAGGAATACAGGATTTGGAAAAATAAGGATAAACATCTATGAATTTAAGGCAACGTACACTACCAGATAATGTTAGAAACTTTTTGCCTTTTGGCGGGGAAGCTTACCTGTTTCCCGATTTTTTTTCTAAACAGGAAAGTGAAGAATATTTTAATTATTTGAGCAATGAAATAAAATGGAGACAGGTGCCAATACAGATTTTCGGTAAACAGGTAATGCAACCAAGGCTCACTGCATTTTACGGAGACATTGAAAAAACGTATTGCTATTCAGGGCTTACCCTCAAGCCAAACCGCTGGACAATCAAATTGCATGAAATAAAAGCAAAGATCGAAACAGTTGCAGAAACCTCGTTCACGAGTGCATTATTAAATTTTTACAGGGATGAAAAAGACAGTATGGGCTGGCATCGGGACAATGAAAAAGAACTTGGCCTCCATCCTGTCATCGGGTCAGTAAGCTTTGGAGCTCCACGTATCTTTCAAATGCGCAATTATAAAAATAAAGGCATTATTCAATCAATTGAATTGACCAACGGAAGTTTTTTTCTGATGCGGGGAGAAACGCAGCACCATTGGGAACATCGGTTGCCGAAAACAAGGGAGCCAAAAAATGCCAGGCTTAATCTCACCTTCAGGGTTATTTTGTGACTAACAGATTTCTAAATAATTCCCGCAAGTTCCAGACTCTTTTTTTTCAATTTTCTAATTTCGATATCTTCAATTACTGCATCTGGCATGAGAATCAGCGAAGTATTATCCTCTTTCCACCAATTGTCTTCTTTTAAATGTTTGAAATGAATCCCTCCGACCAAGTATTTTCTTGTTGTACCAGCATGCCATTCTTCTATCCACTCAAATCTTTCTTTGGGGATGTTTTGCAAGTCATCAAAGCTTACGTAGACTTTTAGATAAAAATCATTGGTTAGCTCGTTTGGCTTGTGGTGATACAATTTCTTGTACTCGTATCTGTATTGATAGCGCAGGGCAGATAGATCGCTGAGTACAGCCGATGCCGTGGGGAAGCTACCGGCTCCTTTGCCATAAAAAAATTGTTTATCGGCAAAACCGCTTTCAATCACCACGCCGTTGTATTCATTTTTTACAAAGGCAAGATGCCCGTCCAATCTCACAAATTGGGGCAAAACATACGCAGACACTTTCCCGTTCAACAATTTTTTCGCCTGTCCAACCAGCTTAATGTCATAATTTTTTTCCTTGGAAAAATCTGCATCACTGAGCCGAATGTTTTGGATACCATTGAAAACTATATTTTCGGGCCGTTCCACAATGCCATAGGCATGCACCAATAAGATTGCCCATTTATTGACTGCATCATAGCCTTCGATATCGAGCCTTGGGTCACTTTCTGCAAACCCCAATTGTTGAGCTAATAATAAAGCCTGGTGAAAATCCAATTTATCTTCAAACATTTTAGTGAGAATAAAATTAGTTGAGCCATTCACGATTGCTCTTATCGAATGAAGCAAATCATTGTCGTAATATTCTTCCAGATTTCTTATTATGGGGATGGAAGCGCAGGCAGACGCCTCATATAAAAAAGGTTCACCAGTATCTTCCTGCAGTTGTAAGAGCTCACGCATATGTTCAGCGATCATTTTTTTGCTCGCGCTTACTA
>DATMMJ010000165.1:0-12114 GCA_035569795.1 Puia sp.
TTGCGGATCGGTGAATATGTACCTATGGAAGCGTTTTCATTTTGGTGGCATCATAAATACGATCAATACCGCATGCTCTTCATCAGCAAATGCGATCATGTATGGCGCAAGGCTTATCCGTCATGGACTAGCGGACAGAGCGATTGTTGGCGGTGTTGACAGCCTGGCAAAATTCACCATCAATGGATTTAACTCTTTGCATATTTTGTCAAACGGAGTCTGTGCCCCCTTTGACGAAAATAGAAATGGGCTCAACCTGGGTGAAGGCGCTGGATTCCTGGTTCTAGAAACCGAAGAATGTGCCGTTGACAAACGCGTCTATGCAGAGCTCAGTGGTTTTTGCAACAGCAATGACGCATTTCATCCATCGTCCTTGTCTGAGAATGGCGATGGGCCTTATATCGCCATGCAAGGCGCCCTGCAAACAGCAAATCTTTCAGCTGGTAAAATTGATTTTATCAATGCCCATGGCACCGGAACAGAAAACAATGATGAAGTAGAGAGCAGAGCAATGATCAGGCTATTTGGTAAGCCACCAGCATTTGTATCAACAAAATCATACACTGGCCATACTTTGGGCGCTGCAGGTGCAATAGAAGCAATATACAGCGTGCTGAGCTTGTGTAACGGAGAATTATATCCGCAGCTCAATTTCACCAGACCCATTGGTGCTACCGGGCTGATTCCCGTTGCATCTTATCAAAAAAAAGATATGCAGCATGTCATGTCGAACTCTTTTGGGTTTGGCGGCAATTGCTCTTCATTGATTTTCTCCAAAACCTGACCTATGTTTTACATTCATCACTCAAGCTGTATTTCACCCCAAAGAACTTTTTCTACTATTGATATGGAAAGAGCAAATGGTCCCACAGAAAACAAATTACTGTCTGTGGAACCCTCTTACGAAGGGATCCCCTTAAACATTTTGCGCAGGATGGGCAAAGCTGTAAGAACTGGTGTTGGCGGGGCTTTGCCGGTAATAAAATATACCCCCGATGGAATTATTATCGGCACGGCAAACGGAGGCATGGAAGATTGCATCAAATTCTTGAACCAGATTATTGAATATGATGAAGGCATGCTGACGCCGACCAATTTCGTGCAAAGCACAGCAAATGCAATAGCCGGACAAATCGGACTGTTAACACTAAATAGAGGATATAATTGCACACATGTGCATCGCGGGCTCGCCTTTGAGAATGCGATCCTTGATGTGGACATGCTTTTGAAAGAAAATCCATCAGGGAAATATTTGCTGGGTGGTGTGGATGAGATCTCTGATTACAATTATAATATTGATTTTTTGGGAGGCTGGTATAAAAAAGAAAAAGTAAATGGCGCCGATTTATACGACCGCGATTCCCCGGGCACGATCGCTGGCGAAGGTGCTACCATGTTTTTGGCAAATAATGTGCAAACCCATGCCGACGCGCAACTACAGGCAATCCGGATTATGCATACTGACGATGCAAAACTTATTGCGGATAACTTGGATGAATTTCTTCAGCAAGACAGCGAAGATACCGGAGAAATTGATTTATTCCTTTCAGGAGAAAGTGGTGATAACCGATTTCAAAAATATTATAATGTTTGCGAAAATATGCTGAACCCCAATGTTGCGGTCGCAAGATTCAAACACATTTTCGGCGAATATCCAAGTGTATCTGCAGCAGCAGTCTGGCTTTCGTCCTTTATTCTGAAACATCAAACCATCCCAAAACATTTGTTGAAATATCCATCAGAAAAAAAAATGTATCAAAAAATTCTTATCTACAATAACTATAAAGGCATTCAACATAGTTTTATATTGCTTTCAAAACCTTGAGAAAATTGCAGTCAAACAGATAAAGAAAGCAAATGGAGTAAGACGGCTTTCTATTAACAGGAAAATTATCCTTGTTCTCTTTGCATACTTTGTGCTTAGGGGAGAAACAATGCGTTTATGAGAAAATACAGAAACATTTTATTCTATGTGCTGGTTACGGCGAGCCTTCTTTTGGTAATGT
Source organism: Puia sp. (assembly GCA_035569795.1). Taxonomy (GTDB): domain Bacteria; phylum Bacteroidota; class Bacteroidia; order Chitinophagales; family Chitinophagaceae; genus Puia. The sequence continues at coordinate 2,007 of DATMMJ010000165.1, forward strand.
ATAAAATTGCGCATGCAGGGAAACTGCTTGAAACTTCAAAAATTGCGTCCAATGACGAAGCGAAGAGTTTTAGTTTCTCGCATTTGCTGAGCGAACATTTCTCCTATACGCTATCGGGTTCTTTGCCCGCTTTATTACTACAGATAATTGCCATCATTTTCACTGCTCGTGCCTTTGGGTTTTTATCCAGAAAGATTGGACAGCCCGCTGTGATCGGTGAAATTGCTGCCGGCATCTTTTTAGGTCCCTCTGTTTTAGGTTTGATCTTCCCTTCGTGGAATGGGTTTCTATTCTCCCAAAATTCTTTGGGCAACCTGCAATTGTTCAGCCAGCTTGGATTAATACTTTTCATGTTTGTTGTGGGTATGGAGGCGGACCTTAAAATATTGAAGTCCAAAGCGGCAAATGCGATCATCATCAGCCATGCAAGCATCATCGTTCCCTATACGCTGGGTATGGGTCTTGCTTATTTTCTTTATAAAAAATACGCGGCCGGCAATACAGACTTTCTATCTTTTAGTTTGTTCATTGGAATTGCCATGAGCATCACAGCTTTTCCTGTGCTTGCGAGGATTATAAAAGAACGCAACATGAGTAATACGAGGATTGGCAATCTTGCGATCACCTGCGCCGCGGCGGACGATATTACAGCATGGTGCATCTTAGCTGCTGTGATCTCCATAGCAAAAGCAAGCTCCTCACTTATTGCGATATTTACCATTGGCTTGGCATGTTTATATGTTGTGTGCATGTTTACGATTATAAGACCTTTTTTGCAAAAATTGAATCGCAAATATTTTGATAAAGAAAATTTAGGAGTGAACATGCTTGCTCTTATGATTGGGGTCCTGCTCATTTCGGCGTTCATTACTGAAATGATTGGGATTCACGCTTTATTTGGGGCATTTTTAGCAGGCACAATAATGCCGTCAACAGCAAATTTCCGCAAACTGCTTATCGAAAGAACAGAATATATCTCTATCACATTATTGCTCCCATTATTCTTTGCTTTCTCTGGTTTAAGAACCGAGATCGGTCTGCTGAACACGATGAGCGAATGGATAGTTTGCGGTGTCATTTTGATTGTTGCTATAGCCGGGAAATTTGGTGGAAGCATGCTGGCCGCAAGATTTGTGGGAGAATCATGGAACGACAGCATCATCATCGGTGCACTCATAAACACCCGCGGACTCATGGAACTGGTAGTACTTAATATCGGATACGATTCTGGTATAATCAGCTCAGAAATATTTACCATGATGGTAATCATGGCACTGGCAACTACTTGCATGACCGGCCCGGTACTTAACCTGATGAAACGAAATGCTGAGCACCGGAAAATAAACTTGAGCGGTCAAAATTCCTAATGAGTCGCTGACTTTAGTTGCCTATTTCTGTATTTCATTGCTCAAAGGCATCTTTCCTTCTCTTTTGGTTTTTGCCCGCTTGGTGGCCAGGGGATTAATAGGCATTCTGATCAATATTTTTGCCCATAGTACCTTTGAGTCTTTTCCAGAAATTTTCGCGTTTGGAGATGGGCTGAAAATCTTTGACAAAGGCCTGTTCAAAATCTATTATGGGGTCTTTCATTTTAGGCTGCATTTCTTTGAGCGTATCTACAACAAAAGGGATAAGCTTTATATCGGGACTCACTTTTTTTCTCGTAAACCGCCGGAGCAATTTTGTTTGAAAAGGATCTGAAGCAAGTGCAATTTTTTTGAACCCTAATTGTTTTGCTTTTTGATAGGAATAATAAATATTTTCGGTGCTGTGCTCCGCTTTAGTTTCAAGCAGAATATGTTCTTTGGGTATGCCGGTTGCTTCAGCATACAGGCCCATGACAACAGCCTCGGTGTACGGCGTGTACACAGAGGAACCAGAGTAAATCACATTTTTCGCAATCCCTTTGTCAAACAAATATTTCGACCAATAAATCCTTCCTTTCATGATTCTCCCCCATTTGCCATTTTGAAAAGGCGCTCCCGGAACTATTACCAAGTCAAACTGCTGCTTAGATGCCTGGTCAAATAACTCTTTGCATGCCCTGGATGAAAAGGAACAGGAACTCAAAGCCAGCAAAAGAAGACATAGGCTGGATAATATCAAAATCAATTTTATCACAACAACATTCATATTACTATTAAAAATTATAAGGGCGACAAAAATGCTTTCATTGCGGTGCAATAATACGCAATAGCGTCTATTCAGCGCTGTTAATAAATGACAATGGGTCATGGAGACAAATAGGGGTTTTGCGTGGGTCTTTTAGCAACACCTTCTTCCGTGTGGAGGTATTTTCCATATCATCCGAATTACTCGCTATTGGCCTTGTCGTAGGCTGAACGCCGCTGGGCGGGAGTGGGCGGCTGCACCCACGAATTATCATATGGCTTAAAGCATCCGCTGGCTAGCAATTTTTGCAGAGAGATTTTGCTGTCCATGTACCCAGCAAGTACTTTGAATGCGCTAGCGTCTTCTTTCTTAAAAATCAGCAGCGCGGCATTCGCTCCGGCCTTTGCAGCAATAGGCACACCCCCGCCGAGCTCGGCCCAATGGCCGCCAAGCAAAAGGTTCTTGACCGGGGTATGATAATGCGCTATCTTATTTTGCATGTTCTCCCTTCCAGGCTTAGCCCCCATCATGGTGCCATTCCTGTTGCCTGTATAACGCCAATGGGTAACCGGAGTTGCAACCTCATAAAACAGTATATGGGAGCGAAGTCCCGGCGCCACTTTCTGTTCTACCCTGGCGATGATGGATTCTGCAATTTGATTCTTTAGTTTTTTATATTCTTCCGTGCGCAAATAATTTCCATGCTCATCTTTTTCAGTATGCCAGTTGTCTTTATAATCCATGAGTGCGGGCATGTACAATGTAAGGGTACCCTGGCCTTCCGGTGCTAGGGATTTGTCTCTCAAGGAGGGCGCAAGGATGCTGATCTCGCTTCGGATCGGGTCTCCGCTGCTGTATGCGTTAAAGTGCTCCCTTTCATCCACTATATGCACCAGTTCTTCGTTAAACCCAAGCGCCTCCGTAGGACAATCCAGCGCTATGGATATGGTGACCGACGAACTGTACAGCTCGGCCTTTCTGAGTTTCTTTAATAATTTTTCAGGCACAGTGCCTGCTGGCAGCATTTTCTCATAAAGGGTTTCCACATCGCAGGCAGCTACAACATATTTACTTTTAACCTCGTACTGATTTCCCCTGTGTTCAAAGCGAACCCCATGGGCAGTGTTTGCTTCAAGTAGTATCTCCTGCACCCTGCATTTAAAATAAACATGGCTCTTATAATATTCGACTACATATTGCAGCCATCGCGGTATCATTTGGCTACCGCCCTTTGGAGGGCTTTGAAAATCGCCGTAATAGGCCCACCCGATTGGTATCAGGCATGAAAGCAATTCCGTCTCCGATGCAAAAATTTTATGGATACGCTGATCTTTAAAAAATTTAAATAGACCCCTTTTTAAGCCTTTTTCACCGCTATAGGTGATAAACGGAATAAAAGGGATAACAAATTTCAGCATGTGCATCTTGTTTCTCATCTTTTCAAAAAAATTCATTGACTCTTCTGAGCGGAAGACGCTGCTATAATTTTTGAATGAGGCGCCTAATTTCTTTGATGCCCTGAAAAACCTTTCAATCCCTATTTGATCCTGAGGGAATTCCCCTATCAATTGATCACGTAATTCGTCAGGATTATTTGTTAACAGATAATCGAAGCTTTCGCCTTTGTATCTTCTGATGCGCTTTTGTGGCTCCGCTGCTGGATAATCATTTCCCAGCACATCAAACAATTTAAAGACCATTCCTCCGGGAGCGCATTGGTTGAGCCAGTGAATAGCTGTGTCGAAAATAAAATTTTTTCTTCTGAAGCCGGCAAGATACCCGCCTACATGTGGCTCCTTTTCGAGCACGCAAACCGAAAAGCCAGCTTTGCTGAGTAAAGAAGCAGCTGTTAACCCACCAACACCCGCTCCGATCACAACAACATCGTAGAAAGGTTTTAATTCCAGTTTTTGCATGGATGGAAGATACTGAAAGACCCTTAATTAATAATATTGTGTCCAAGGAATTTGACAAGTACTTTCAGCGAGAAGATATCTTCCCCAAAGGGGAGAACTCTGGTTCAGGACTCGAAAAAAAACAAAAACCCACGTGATTTCAATCCTTAAAAACTCATTCCACTACAGTTCTATGTTTCATTGCATAATCGTAATTTTGCAGGCTGACTAAATTGCTGGCTTAATTAAACATTTGCCTGTGACAATTAATATGCGGTTGGGAACACCAGATTTGCAGAAACAAAGATTCAAAGCACTTCATGCTTGCGTTATCATACCTACGTATAACAATGAGGCTACGCTGGAAAGGGTGATCAATGATGTAGCAAACTATACAGATGATATCATTATTGTTAATGACGGCTCAACGGATAGCACGCGAAATATTATTCGCTCATTCCCAGCAGTCCAATGCGTATGCTACGAAAAAAATGTTGGCAAAGGGTGGGCGCTTAGAAAAGGTTTTGCATTTGCAATTACAAAGGGGTATGAGTTTGCCATAACGATTGATTCTGACGGGCAGCATTATGCAAAAGACCTTCCGAAATTCATTGATGAATTGGAAAAACATAAGCATACCATCATTATCGGTGAACGGGATCTCGACCAATCAAATGTGCCGGTAAAAAGCAGTTTCGGCAACAAATTTTCTAATTTCTGGTTCAAGGTGGAGACAGGTATCACGATAGAAGATACGCAATCAGGACTCAGGCTGTATCCGCTCGCGCCTTTGAAGGACATTCGTTTCCGCACGCGCAAATATGAGTTTGAGATTGAAGTGCTCGTGCGCGCTGCATGGAAAGGAGTAAACATAAGATCAATCCCTGTTTCAGTTTATTATCCGCCTGTTGATGAGCGCATTTCGCATTTCCGGCCGTTCCTGGATACTGTGCGTATCAGCATCTTAAACACCCTGCTTGTACTGATGACTTTTCTTTATATCAGGCCACGGAACTTTTTCCGGTTAATTTCAGACAAAGAAAAAGGGAAGCAATATATCAGCAAATACCTTTTGCAAGTCAACCAGCCTGATCATATCAAAGCGATTTCGGTCGCCTTCGGCGTATTCATGGGTATCGTGCCCATTTGGGGTTTTCAGCTCATAGTTGCCATCTCGCTGTCCATTCTCTTTAAGCTGAACAAAGCGCTAGTGATACTCGCTGCGCACGTCAGCTTTGCGCCGTTGATCCCACTAATTATTTATTTAAGCTACAAGACAGGAACTTATTGGATGGGTGAAAGCGCGGTGCACATGCGGTTTAGCTGGCATATTTCCTTATCAGCCATCAAGCGAAATGCGGAGCAATATCTTTTAGGCAGCCTTACACTGGCAATCCTCGCAGGTATTGTCAGCGGATTACTGACTTTGCTACTGCTTAAATTGTTTAAGAAAAAATCTGCTCTTGCACGATAAAAAATTAACGGTTTACTATTTAATACTTCTCAGTTGCCAAAAAATCTTTTAAATATTTATGGTTATTTTCAAAAAAACCGAATAGTAGTCTGGATACCGGTTATCCTGTCATTTTTTATTGCTCTGTACTACTCTAAACAGGTCATCATTGACCACGACATTTCAAAGGCCTATTTCATTTTGTCTATAATCATGCTGGTTATTTTGCTCATCATTTTTGGCCGCATTGAGCTCACGCTGATATCTTTAGTTCCGTTTTTTGTAACGTCCATTTTTTTGGCAGGGATCGCAGGTTTTTTTAAAATCCAATTCGATCTGAACCCCTCGATTGTCTCTGGATTGGTTCTCAGCCTGGTCACTGCTCAGGGCATTTTCATACTGCAAGGTCAGTTGAAGCACTACAAGACAGGAAAAAAGGGTGTTTCGTCCTACAGGTCACTTGTGTTTATTTTGACAATCACTGCAGTGGCTTGTTTGCTATTACAAATTCTTGCGCACTATCCTGAAATAAAATCTTTAACGATCTTGGTGACCCTAGGAGGCATATGCGTTGCTTTTTTGCCGCGTTTATTCATCGCTCCACTTTTTAATTTTTTGATAACAAGCAGAGTTCAGAAAAATCGATTTCCGTGGACTTTTTTTGGTCTGTCCAAGTCCGCATTCGCATTCGCTTATTTTGTTGCGGCAAGTCTCGTCTTAACGCTACTCGGATTGATTTTTGTTAAGCTGAATCCTTTTAGTAAAGAAAAAGGGAAACTCCTGTATCATGTATGCGTTTCGAAATTCTGCTGGTCGCTGATGTATATCATGGGAAACGTAAAAAAGAAAATCATCAATCCGGATGGTGAAGATTTCTCCAGGCCGGCCGTAATCATTTGCAACCATCAGTCTTTTCTGGATATTCTGTCAACGGTAATGCTTTCGCCAAAACTAATATTGTTCACCAATCATTGGGTATGGAATTCACCCGTTTTTGGCTTTGTGGTGCGTATGGCAGATTATTATCCGGTGATGCAGGGGGCCGACGGAAGTATTGATCTGGTTGCCGACCGAGTCAGACAAGGCTATTGCGTTGTTGTGTTCCCTGAAGGCACAAGGTCGGCTGATGGGAATATCAATCGATTCCATAAAGGTGCGTTTTTTCTTGCGGAAAAATTAGGGCTTGATATCCTTCCTATCCTCATCCACGGCAGCGGTTACACGATGGGCAAAGGAGATTTCCTACTCAAGGACGGTACTATCACGCTGCAACTGCTTCCAAGGATAAAACCCACAGAACTTTCATTTGGTACGGGGTATACAGAGAGGGCAAAATTAATTAGCAAATATTTCCGAACCCGGTTTAACCAGTTGCGCCAGGAGCTAGAGCAACCCTCCTACTTTAAAGAGCAGCTTATCTATAATTATATTTACAAGGGCCCCGTGCTGGAGTGGTATTTGCGGATAAAATTGCACTTCGAGAAAAACTATGCTCTTTTCGATGATTTGTTGCCCAGAAAGGGCAAACTTTTGGACGCAGGATGCGGTTATGGTTTTTTGACCTATATGCTTCATTTTATTTCAAGCCAAAGAGAGATTACGGGGGTTGATTACGATGAAACAAAAATAGAGACTGCAAATTATTGCCTCAGCAAAACTGAAAAAATGAGCTTCATCCATGCAGATATCCTGGTATTCAGTTTTGAAAAATATGATGGTATCATTTTATCGGACGTGCTGCACTATCTTCCACCCTTGCAGCAAAAACAGGTAGTTGAAAAATGCATGCAAAGCCTCAATGAAAATGGCATCCTAATCATCCGGGATGGAAATAAAGATTTAACCGATAGGCACAGGGGCACTCAGATTACTGAGTTTTTCTCGACCACATTTTCTGGCTTCAATAAAACAACAAAGAGCGGCTTATCCTTTTTCTCGGGTAGCCTTATACGTGAAATTGCTGCAGAACAAAAAATGGGGTGTACAGAGATTGACCAGTCAAAATACACATCAAATGTTATTTTCGTGATCAAAAAAATACCAGTAGTTTTTCATGCAGCAGTATGATATTATTATTATCGGGAGCGGAATAGGAGGCCTTGTGTGTGGAAACATACTAAGCCTGGAAGGATACAGGGTTTGTGTGCTGGAAAAGAATAAGCAGATCGGAGGATGCTTGCAGACCTATGTGCGGGATAAAGTGATTTTTGATTCGGGCGTTCATTATATCGGTGGGTTGGACAAAGGGCAGAATCTTTATCAAATATTCAAATATCTTGGGCTAATGGGTAAACTGAAGCTGGAAAAAATGGACCCGGATGCATTTGATAAAATTACTATTGACACAGACGAAAAAGAATATTCTTTGGCTCAGGGTTATGAAAATTTTATCGCCGGTTTATCGGCCGATTTTCCCGGAGAAACAAAGGCCATCAAGAACTATTGTGATACCATACAATCCATATGCAAAAAATTCCCGCTGTACAACCTAAGAAGCGGTGGCAAGTACTCTGAAAAACAAGACGTGCTGGAGACGGACACAAGAAATTTCATTGAATCAATAACACGCAATAAGAAATTACAGGCAGTGCTCGGCGGCAACAATATTTTATACGCCGGCCAGCCAGAAAAGACACCTTTTTATATCCACGCATTGATACTGAACAGTTATATTGAAAGTTCATGGAAATGCGTGAATGGCGGTTCTCAGATCGCGAAAATCCTGGCACAAAATATCCGAAAAAATGGCGGCGCAGTGCTTTGCAATCAAAAGGCAAATAGAATAGTAGAGGAAATGGGGAGAGTCAACTTCGTTGAGACACACGATGGCACAAAGTTTTATGCAAAGCAATTCATTTCCAATATGCACCCTGCAAAAACCATGGAAATACTCCAAACACCTCTGATAAAGCCAGCTTATCGGAAAAGGTTACGTACATTAGAGAACTCCATCTCCTGTTTCAGTTTAAATATCGTACTGAAAAAAAATACTTTCCGGTATTGCAAGCATAATTATTATTGGCATAAAGAAGGAGCACTTTGGAATATACAGAATTATGATCAGGATAACTGGCCCCTGGCATATGCGCTATTTTTTGCTCCTTCATCCAAAACAAAACAGTATGCAGATGCGATCACTATTATGACTTACATGAAATATGATGAAATGAAGCGGTGGGAAGAATCGTTCAATACGGTATCTTCTGAAAGCCAGAGAGGGGAAGATTATGAAAATTTCAAAAAACAAAAAGCGGAGATTTTGATGTCTGCAGCCCAACAAAAATTTCCTGAGCTAAAAAATGCTGTCAAGTCCTATTATGTCGCTACGCCCTTATCATACAGGGATTATCTAGGCAGTGAGGATGGCAGTTTATACGGCATTGTGAAAGATTACAAGGACCCCATTAAAACGCTCATCGCTCCACATACAAAACTGCCAAATTTCTTTTTAACAGGGCAAAACCTCAACTTGCATGGAATATTGGGCGCTTCCATTACGGCACTTGCAACATGCACGGCATTATTGGGAAATGAAAATATTATCGAAAAAATAAAGAATGCTTAAAAGAAAAAATTTTTGGAGGCGGGTTTCTTACGTACTCGGCGGCTTTATTGCATTGCTCGTGATACTATTCATTTATCTGGTCCTTGTTTCCAGAACTTCTCCCCCAAGGGTTACCAGTTTAGCGAGTCTGCAATGGCAGCGTACAGAGCAAAGCAAAGATTTTTTTACATTAAAAAATTGCTGGTTCAGAAAAAGCAAGAGCGGATTATACGAATTGTATGTAGAAGGAAAACCGTTTGAGCGAGGGGTAGTAAATGGAAAGCTGACTGAAGAATTAGTGCAAAGGCAGGAAGACCATTTCAACGATCAGATAAACAAGATGATCCCTTCGAAATTTTACCTGCATTTCCTAAAATATTTTGTCGGTTGGTTCAACCGAGATCTTGATAAAAACATTACAGAGGAATATAAGGAAGAAATATTTGGCATCTCACAATCCGCCTCTGACAAGTATGGTTATATAGGCAGCAATTACCAGCGTATTCTAAATTACCATGCAGCGCATGATATTGGGCATGCATTACAGAGCATGGCACTCGTCGGTTGCACATCGTTTGGAACTTGGGGCGACATGTCTGTAGACAGCCAACTAATCATTGGCCGGAATTTTGATTTTTATGTGGGCGATAAATTCGCAGAAGATAAAATAGTTGCGTTTTACCAGCCTGCGCAAGGGTACAAGTTTATGTCAGTCACTTGGGGAGGCTTTATAGGAGCCGTTTCTGGCATGAATGAGAAGGGGCTCACCGTTACGATCAATGCAGACAAAACAAAAATCCCAACGGGTTCGGCAACGCCTGTTTCATTAGTGGCAAGAGAAATTCTGCAGTATGCAAAAAACATTAATGAAGCATTTGAGATTGCAAAAAAAAGAAAAATGTTTGTGTCAGAGTCATTTCTTGTGGGTTCTGCGGCTGATAACAGAGCGGTGGTTATTGAAAAAACCCCGGAAGCGCTGGATATGTATGACCCGAATAAACAATTCATCGTTTGCACGAATCATTTTCAGAGCAGCGGACTTGCACACTCCAAATCTAATCTCGAGCAGATGGATGAAAGTGCTTCGACCTATCGCTACGGCCG
>DATMMJ010000166.1:0-5504 GCA_035569795.1 Puia sp.
CTGGAAAAAATGAATATCGGGATTACAGATAATATAGTTAGCAAGGAATGCTTAATGAATTCCGAATGAAGGCTTCCGACAAAGAGAATAACTATTAACAAGTTGAATAAATAAAAATAGATTTTGTTTTTTTTGGAAATGATAAAGAAATCCTGGATAAAGAAAATAAAACTAAAATAGGAAAGTGCATCAAAAACTTTTAGGCCTCCAAATGCTTCGGACGTCACACCCAAACTCATCAGCGGGAAAAAATATACTGTGAACAAAATATAAGCTTCCCTTTTGCATTTGCTTTTAAAAAAGTATACGAAAAATAAAAAAATAGTAATGCCTGATAAAGCAATTAGGAGTAACATGGTTCGTTAAAATAGGTTGATAATAGCAATCTAAACCACCAGCTTTGAGGGTTAGTCGTTCGTAAAATGCAAATATAATTCTGGTAAACTCATGAGTGGCCTAGCACACCAACCACCGATTTGTATTAGTCATCCCTAGTAGGCGTATCAATATGCAATATGCAGACTCGGGGACAATGCGTGTCATCCCGTAATGTTATACTGCAATCCAAGATTCTCCGAAAATGTGGGTTCTTTTTTCTTGATAATCTCAACGTGGGAAACGTTTACTTCCGCTTGCATCATAAATCCAAGAGAAGGTAAGATAACTTTCACCCATTTATTATTTACACTCAATATTTGTCCTTTTTGCCCCATGAGGAGGCCATTTGTAATTCTTACAGTATCATCATGGCTCACTTCGATTTTTTCCAATTGTACTTTATCATATTCATTTAAAAAGCGTTTGATAGTATCTATTTCATCATTTCGGATGAGAGCAGGTTTGTTAAGCCAATACACAAAATTGATCACTCCGCTGGTAGTCCGCGCGGACTGATACTGCGATTCATCAATATATATAAATACATAAGATATAAATAGGGGTTCCAGAATAATCTTTTTTCGGTCACTCCATTGGTGATTCACCCTGGTGACCGGGCAATAATTTTCAATATTTTTTTTCGTCAATAAATCAGCTACTTTTTTTTCCCATCGTGGCTTTGTATAAACCGCGTGCCATTTTTTTGAATTCTGCATAGTTTTCTTTTACAGGTTTTTGAAAGACATAAAAGGGCAGGGCTTCGCTCGTCCACTCCCACTCTGTTATGAAAGCATTTAATTTACTCGGGTTCCCAAGAAATCTTATTTGGCTCTAGATCAAACTTCTTTTCTTTTCGCCTTTGCCAAAATATCCATAACCAACGTTGCTGTTATAACCATAGCCATATGCATAGCCATATCCTGACGTGCCAAACCCTCTTTTCTTTATGCAATTAAATACGATGTTCACATTCTTAAGGCGTTGCATCTCCATATCCTCATCAAGCATCCGCACATTTGCCTTTGGCGTTACCCCATGTCTTATCACGAAAAGCGTTAGATCTGCAAACCTGCAGATAGAATAGGCATCGGATACTGGCCTTACAGGCACAGAATCAATAATGATCAAATCAAATTGATTCTCTAAAACCCTCATTAGCACATCAATGTTTTCATTCATCAGCAATTCCGAAGGGCTATCCGGCACATTGCCAGCTGGCATCACAAAAAGGTTCTTATTAATGTCCGTAGGATGGATGTAAGAATTCAATATGGTGTTATTCAGCTTATCATTTTGAAGACTATTGCTTAGACCAATATTGTTTGATAGATTAAATAGCTTACTTAGCTTAGGCTTATACATGTCCGCTTCAATCAAAGCAACTTTTTTACCGGCCTGGGCAAAAATGATAGCCAGGTTATTTGCAATAAAACTCTTCCCTTCGCCTGCAATGGAAGAAGTAACCATAATCTTTACTCCCTTATGGTTGGGCAACCTTGCCGCCAGAGAACTGCGCAGGTTTCTAAACTGTTCTGTGATGAGGGTTCTTTCTCTGCTATTGGCTACAATTAATTGGTTGGATTCATTGCAAGCCAACTCCCCTATTACTGGTAGAACCGTGTATTCTTCTATAGTATGCCGGAAAAGAATTTTGTCTCCAACCAACTCTTTTATGCTAATAAAACAGCCCAGAACTGGAATTGGAAATAGCAAGGCGATCAAATAAACCATCCAGGGCTTGGGACTTACGGGGCTGGTGGATGATTGTGCCTTGTCTATAACCCGGCTGTCTGCAACAGCAGCATTAAAAGACAGATTTGCTTCTTCTTTCTTCTGCAACAAAAAACTGTATATATTGGTTTTGGTATTTTGCTGCCGGCTGATTTCTACCAGTTCTTTTTCTTTTTCCGGCAATCTATTCAGCATGGCATTATAACGGGAACTTGTTCCTGCAAGTTTAGTCCTGGCAGCTTCAATACTATTGCGTTGATTATTTATATTCTCAAGAATGCTTGGAGTAATCTTGGCAATTTCGTTTCTAACCGACAACAGAATCGGGTTGTCTTCCGCAGTAGTTTTTCTGAGTTTCTCATATTGAATTTCAGAATCGTATAATTTCTCCAGTAATTGGGTAAGCAAAGGATCAGTAATTCCAAAAGTAGTTGGCACCAGTCCGGGCTTCTCGTGTTTAGATAAAACATATTTTTCGATCTGATCTAAAACAGACATTTGCACATCCATTTCGGCTACCTTTTGATCGTTATCACTTACATTCCTCAAATATTGGCTGCTTTGCTGGCTGATATCAACAATGCTGTTTTGGGTCCTGAATTTTTGAATACCGTTCTCCACTGTGTCTAATTCTTTGCCAACAAACTCAAGCCTCCTTTCCACGAAATCCAGGGTATTGGCGGCCATCAGATTTTTATCGTTTATAGAAGCTTTGTTATAATCATTTACCAAATCATTCAAAATAGCTTCACCTCGCTCGGGAATTGCATCTTTTAAATTAATGTTGATAACGGTTGACAATTTACTTGAAGGAGATATTTCAATGGCATTTTGCAGGTCATTAATTTCTTTAGGCACGCTAACCAGAGAAAAGAAAAACTGCTTGTCATGAATTGGCTTCTCATACAACGGGTTTTTAGAAAATCGAATTTTTCCCCAAGGGGAATCACGCCATTCATCTAGATGATATGCCTTTTCTGCAACAAAAACAAGATTTGAGCCAGCGTCATAATTAAAGGTGACCCTTTCTGTCTCCACCAGGGATTCAGGCTTCGCCAATTCAATTCTAACCGGGCTTGTGAGATATGCAGACTTGTATGAAAAACCCGATTTCTCTTCTAGCGGAGCATATAAGCTTAGATCATTAACGACTTGAGATATAATTGACCTTGAATGCAGCACCTCTATCTCGTTTTCAACAATTTTTTTTACTCCGAAAACATTCAGTTCATCCAATACTTTTGAATTGTCCAGGCCTCTTTTTTCGTCCTTTATCAAAATGGAGGTTGTTACTTCGTATAAAGGAGCTTTATTCTTGAGATAAATAAATGCAATGAATATGCTAAAAGCTAGCAAAATCGCAAATAAAGGCCAGTAAGGCAGATAGCGAAACCCGAGTTGATGCAACAGATTTGTTTCTGTTGTTTCAATATCAGCATTCCTGGAAACTTTCATTCGTTTCATAATTGTTTATTTAAATGAAGCGTAGCCAAGATTATCAAAAAAGACAAAGCTGCAAATGCCACAGGCAACAACTGCCTTGTGTTGCTCACGCTTCTTGCCTTGTCTATATTTGGTTCCACATACACCACATCGTTTGGCTTAAGATTATATATGGGTGAACTTAGTATGTCCTTAGAGTTTAGATCAAAATGCTGTACTATTTTTTTTCCTTTTGTTTCCCTGATGAGTAACACGTTGTCGCGTCTTCCATAGATGGTCAAATCACCTGCAAAACCTAGAGCCTCTAAAATAGTGATCTGTTCATTCGGCACCGGGATTACGCCCGGATGTCCCACCTCGCCTAGGACGGTAACTCTGAAATTAGTAATACGGGTAGAAACAATCGGGTCAATAAGCTGTTTTTCGTCAGTTAACATTTTAGCTATCGAACTGGAAAGCTGCATCGTCGTCAAACCTTCCGCATGCACGTTGCCCAGTACAGGAAACATTATGTCTCCCTTTTCATTTACTAAATATCCGACTAACTGAGAAGGGGCTCCTATTACAGTGGAAGAGGAGGTTGGTAAAAGATTGGGTGCATTAAAAACAGCAGAAGCTTCTGGATTTGAGCTACTAATGGAAATACTGAGAATATCGTTTTTATGAATCAAGGGCACAATTTCCTCTGGAGAATTAATTTCTCCATCTTTCAGATCATTAAAATAAGTGACCTTTTTCATATCGATACATGCCAAAAATGACATTAAAATCAAAATAGCCATGGATATTTTGCAATACTTCAACGCTCTACTCATACGATAGCCAGATAAATTATAGTTTAATCTCACAAGTAAGCAAACGGAAATCATGGATAATGATAAAACGGGCAAACAATCAACAGGGAAGCTCCAAAGGAGATTGGATATTACTTACAATCAGTTATTGAAGATCTTTGGGTGGGGTTGGCGCCATTAAAGGCAGACGTATAGTAACATCAATAACTAAGGTAGGAGATTTTATTGTTTCCAACAAATAGAAATTCTCAACTTACTAAATTATTTCTGAGTTGCAGAAAAATCGGATGAATAAATTCCCATTTGGGGAAAAATGCTCATTGAAAATAAATCATTTTCACTATTAGCGATTTTTTGTTACACCAGCTACCACGGTTCTTTGATCCATCTATTGCAAATCGGTTGCGCATCATTTGCAGCTTTTTACAACACCACAGCAAGATTTTGGCCAAACGTATTTCTTTAATTTTCAGGTTGTCTTATCCGATCAGCTGATAAGTCATTGCTATGATATGTGATAGCATTTGTATAAATTTATGTCGTAATATTTCTTTCAGGAATATGAAAACGCTGTCAATTTCTTTGCTACTATGTCTGTCCGGGAACCAGATATACGCACAATACGGTGGCTACAGCAATTCAGGCAGCACTAATTATTTAGGGGCTGGTAGCAGCCAGGGAGTATTTTCCGATATTACCTATAATGATGGTTCCATCACAAGTTCTGCTTCAGCAATAGTGTACTTTTTGGGAAGTACACCAAACACACAGCATCAGCTATTATCAAGTTTAGGTACTGCTACCGCAACACAAATCGGCAATGCCATATTACAAAATGGAACAGGCGGTTTGTTCATCGATAACGCTTCTACTGGCATGGAAATCGTGACTAATTTTAATTTTAATGGACAGAATGGACAAGTAACTACGTTGCGGGATGCAAGCTCTGTTGCAAATAATAACATGCATATTGATGCCAATGCTACCATTTCGGGCAGCAATGTTACAAATAACGTTAATGGATACGTGAAAAAAGATGGAGATGCTGCGGGTTTCACATTCCCCCTTGCCGACGGGACGGTGTATGCTCCGGCAACGGTTAGCGCTTTGGGCATAGGCAATGCTATCGTCGCCGCCTATTACAACTCAAGTCCTAAT
>DATMMJ010000167.1:0-9813 GCA_035569795.1 Puia sp.
TCTATCGCCTCCAAGGGGAAGCAAAGCGCCGCCAGATTTTAATTCGTGCGGATTAGTAGAAATATTGCCGTCCTTATCTTGTATCCAACCTTGCGGTGCCTGCTCGTTTTTTCTTTGCAGAATTTCCAATTTGCCATTTGCAGCGGTGGTTGTTGCAAGGTCAGCAACAAATGGCGGTTCCGAGCCTGCGGGTATCGCCACGCAAATAGGATTAGTACCCAATAATCTCTCCACCGAAAATGTAGGTGCAACAAGGGCGCTCGCATTCGTCATAGCGATGCCGATCATATCATACTCCAAGGCTTTCATCGCATGGTAGCCCGCAATGCCAAAATGATTGCTGTGTTGCACGCTTACCCAACCCGTACCAACAATTTTTGCTTTGTCGATTGCTACCTGCATTGCAAACGGGGCAACCACTAATCCCAATCCGCCATCGCCGTCAACTACCGCCGTGGAAGGTGTTTCATGAATGATCCTGATTTTGGGTATTGTATTAGCCCGCTGGGCTTCCCATAAACGCACATACCCTGTGAGCCTTGCCACGCCATGAGAATCAATTCCCCGCAAATCGGCGCTTAGCAATGCTTTGGCAGCTGTTGTTGCATCAATTTCAGAACACCCTATTTTTTGGAATATTTTTTCTGTAAATGATACGAGTTCCGTATATGGGTATAAATGTTCCATTCAGGTGCAGCGATTTGTAATAGGGCGCAAGTTAATGAGAAAAGCTTCATTGATTGACCTGTAAAGGCTCAAGGAGTCACAGCGGATCAATTAGTATGGGCGAGATACATTCTATTACCAAAAGGAGGGTTCCCGAGCTTATCGTTTGTGCTTCCCCGTTACCACCAATTGGCGTAACAAAAAACTCCCCCGGTGCTGGGAGAGTTTTTTTTGTCCTTGCAAACTAAGATCGTTTTATCTTTTTTTATTGATGGCCGTCAAAGAGTATTTTATTAGAATCCTATGTTACAAAGGAATTTGTTGGATGATATTATATTGAAAAGATCGTTTATCGTTTCGAACATATATACATGTCCCAACATAATGCCAATTGGATAAAATACTGATAATCAATGTGTAATACTTAACATAATTCAAAAAGGATTCCTATTACGGGAAAGAAATTCTAAGATATACATTGACTACAAAAAATGCATTCCATGTTCAGGTCCACTCATTTGCGCCCCTATCGCTGAATAACGAATCTTATCAACGGATCCCACCAATGATGCGTTTGAATATTTTCTCTTTATTGCCCGTTAACAGCCCCTTAGCAATAAAACGCATTTCTTTAATAAACACTGGACAGGTTTTGGATTCTATATACCCGTAATGAGTATAATAATGTTTATCGTTTGCTCATAACAGTTAGAATTTTAAAACTTAAATATGCTACAAATGAAAAAGAAGTATTTGTTAATCGCCCTGTCTGTTTTTATAATAGGCACGACACTGAGCGGATGTTATTGTGGACGATATCACTATTACCATTCTTATCATCGTTATTAACAAAACAATTCAACTTAAAAAGCAAGGCCGTCTTAAATGAGATGGCCTTTTATTTAAGGTGAGATTAACCGCAGTAATGGTTTGCAATTTGAATTTATTAAAGCGCTCCATGGCGGTCATACATGGTTTGGCGGCTTCCAATACCTGCCTAAAGCTGTGATTGAAAGGGTATTCAATGATTTCAGCGGATCAAAAAAGACATTTTGAGTTTTTTGAAGAAAATAAAATGGTGATACTTTATTACCAAAAATTAATTGCAGGATTCCAATTCAATTTGCAACAGGTGCAGCTGCATCGCGATTTTCTTATATTTACTGATCTTTATTAAAATAAAACTCAACAGCTGCTTTATGTACTTTAAGAAGAGATCGCAACCAGTAGCATTTCGCCTTTCATGCATTTTCATCCTTATCGTATGGATATTGAACATAAATGCACAGGACACAGCGCAGAGGGTTTATCGCGCATGGTGGAAAGAAGGATACCCGCCTGCTCCAAAGAAAAGTACTAAGGCAAAATTGCTTCCCGCGGTGCACGTCTACAAAAATAAGTTCGTGAGTGCAAAAGGCGATACGCTTTTATTCCGTGGTCTATCTATTTCTGATCCAGATAAGATTGAACACGAGGGGCATTGGAATAAAAGGCATTTTGAAAAGGTAAAAGAAATGGGTACTATGCTCGTACGCATTCCCGTGCATCCCGTTGCATGGCGTGAGCGCACAGCTGCAAAATACCTGCAGTTACTCGATTCCGCAGTAGATTGGTGCACTGACCTTAACATGTATGTCATAATTGACTGGCACAGCATCGGCAATCTGAAGATGGAGCTTTTCCAGGATCCGATGTACAATACTTCGCAAAAGGAAACTTACCTGTTTTGGCAAACCATCTCAAAGCATTTCAGTGGGAATAACACGGTTGCGTTTTATGAATTATTCAATGAGCCTACAACCTTTCGGGGACAACTTGGTAATATTTCATGGGGCGATTGGAAAAAAATGAATGAGGATATTATCCATCTGATCCGGGCATTCGATACACAAACCATTCCCCTTGTTGCGGGTTTCGATTGGGCCTATGATCTCACGCCGTTGCGGGAAGAGCCAATCAATGCAGAAGGCATTGCCTATGTGGCTCATCCTTACCCATGGAAAAGGAAAGAACCCTGGCAGCCGAAGTGGGAAGAGGATTTTGGTTTCGCAGCACAAACTTATCCGGTTATTGCCACTGAAATTGGCTTTGACCTGCGTCCAGATGAAACCATAACGCCAAATCACTATGGCTATCAGATCACAAAGTATCTTGAGCAAAAGGGAATAAGCTGGATAGCCTGGGTATTTGACCCTGAATGGGGGCCGAAGATGCTCAAATCATGGGATAATTATGAACTAACCGAGATGGGTAAGTTTTTTAAGCTGGCGATGCACGCGGACGCAGCAAATAAATAAAGTAGGATTATTGCATCTAAATAACTAAGTATGAGAATCGATTTTTTTTGCAAAAAATATATTTTGCTTTTCGCCGGATCAACCCTGGTAATTATGCATGCAATTGCCCAGGACAGCGCATTAGTGATCCCCTTATGGAAAAATGGGGCGCCGGGTTTTGAGAACCTGAAGAACAATCAGGAACAGGCGAAAGACTGGTGGGTAAGGAATATCAACAATCCTTCTTTAACGGTTTATCCTGCGCCCCCAGAAATTGCAAATGGCACCGCTGTTATTATTTGCCCCGGCGGAGGGTTTACGAATATAGTTTATGATGCCGAGGGGAAAGACCCATCCAAATATCTTAATGGTCTTGGCGTGACTGCCTTTGTTTTAAAGTACCGCTTGTTCCGAATGGAGCATTCTCCTTATAAACAAGAGCATCCATTGCAGGATATCTTTCGTGCCATGCGCACAATAAAAAGCCGCGCCAAAGAATTCAAGGTTGATACTTCAAAAATAGGCGTAATGGGCTTTTCAGCTGGTGGCGAAGTTGCAGGGTGGGTGTCATACGGGTTCTCTCAAAATAATTCAAATAATGCAGATGCCATTGATAAACTAAGCGCTCGACCTAGTTTCCAGATTTTGATTTATCCCGGCCCTTTAGCAGTTCCTGATTCAGTTCCTTCTAACGCGCCCCCCACTTTTTTGCTAGCTGCCAATGGCGATCCATGCTGCTCAGAACCAATCATTAAATTAGTACAGATGCATCGCAAAGCAAAAGTGCCAGTGGAAATGCATTTATACGAGAAGGGTGCTCATGCATTCAACATGGGTTACCGAACGGAATTCATAACGCTAAAAAACTGGCCTCAGCGCTTGGCAGATTGGATGAAAGACAACGGATGGATCAAGTAACGCAGAAAAAGTTTTGCATGCACAAATATCCCCCGGCAACCTGGCTTCGGAGGAGCACGTTGCAAGCCGGAAATCTAAGCCGTTTGCTTCCTTAAGTCTTCCTCGCTCAGCAAGGCTTGTACTGCATCTTCTCAGCGTCATTTAGCCAATAAGCAATCATGCAGACAAATCCGGATCAGTGAATCAATAACAACTATTTGCCCGTGGATGCAAGGGAAATAGGGATGATCTTCACTAATAAAGACATCAAACGATGTATCCTGGTGGATTTATTAAATCGTATTGAATTAAAAAAAAGTCACGCTTCCCTTTCCACCGTTATCGTGCATTCACCAATCAAAGCGGCTAAAGCCCCAACAGCTGCAAGAACCGGCGCAAGGACTGCCCCAACAACGCCTACAGTCAGCGGAAAACTCATCAACTCCTTGCCCGACTTTTCGGTTATTGTAATTTTTCTAATATTGCCTTCTTCAATAAGTTCCTTTACTTTTTTGACCAGGTTCTCACCATTAATAGTAAAAAAATCCTTTGTTGCGTTTGACATAATGTTTGTCTTCTTTTATAATGGAAGATCTTAAAATAACTCAAGCACTTTTTAGCAGGCCGTCATTTGTGCATTAAATATAAATCGATTTTGCTGTTCGCCTCCAAAAATTATTAGAATTTAGTACCCCGCTTTTTCATTTCTTCAGCAAGTATTTCCTAAATCGGCCTGGATGCACAATTTTTCTGGTGCTCAAGATGCCATTTTACTCTTTGCTCAAATGTCGGGTTCCTTGGGATTGCGCGTGCAATTGGGCATACCTACATAGATTTATTATGGCAATAGCTGTCAACATTTTCCATTCTTCCTTACAAATTCAATATTTTGCATCAACATAACCATTCTTGGCAATGTCATAGATAATGGTAGTTATCTTTGGCTTCCTGCTTCATAGCATCCCATCAACGCGGACTGCTCCACAGGCTCTTCCCAGCTACCCGCCGGTACCGTATTATTGAATATTGTTTGCTGTAATCCGTACCATAAAATATTTTTAGCTGCATTAATGTCTCTGTCATGAGAGGTATTGCATGTCTCGCAAGTCCATTCTCTTTCTGATAACTTCAACTCTTTTTTAATGCTCCCACAAAAAGAACAACGTTTGCTACATGGTTCAAATCTGCCAATCTTAACAAGATTAATACCATTCCATTTACATTTGTACTTTAATATTTCATAGAATTTGCCTAATGAAGCATCAGACATCGCTTGGGCTATTTTATGGTTTGACAAAAGCCCCGATACATTCAAATCTTCAACAAAAATTGTCGAGATAGCTTGGTTATCGCTTGTTAAGTCACGGGTGACTTTATGAATGTAATCGAGGCGTTTGTTTGTTATTTTTTCATGTAACGCGGCTAGTCTTTTATTAGCTTTATTTCTGTTTTTACTACCCTTCTTTTTATTGGATGCCCTGCGGGATAATACCCTTAGCCTTGTAAGGTTAGCTTTTAATTTTCTATTGGCCTCAAAGATTTTACCGTTGCTCGAAATGACAAATGATTTTACACCAGTATCTAATCCGACAGATTTCTCCTTTGTTATTACCGGTAATTCGGGTAATTCAACTCCGTCATCTACCAATATAGATGCAAAATATTTCCCTGTTGGGCTACGGCTTATGGTGATCGTTTTTATTTTACCGGAAAATGTTCTGCTTATAACAATGGGTATATCTTTAATCTTTGGGATAGTCAATAACCCTTTTTCAAAGTCAACTTTTCGTGTATTATTAGGACATTGAAAGGATTGCGTGTCCGACTTACCCTTAAATTTTGGGAAACCACCATTACGAAAGAAATTTTTAAAAGCGATGTCCACTTTTTTCACTGCAGCCTGCAATGCCTGGCTATCCACAACCTGCATCCATGGGTATTCTTTCTTCGCTTCTGCGAGTTGATAGCAAAGATCAAATGAGGACAATTTTATCCCCGCATCTTTGTATGCCCAAATTTTAGTTTGCAAACAAACATTGTAAACCAGTCGGGAGCACCCAAAAGTTTGCTCGATCAGTTTTATCTGATCTTCTGTCGGGTTTAAACGATATTTATACCCCTTTAACATTGCTTATACAAATTTACTACCTTAACATATGACTTTACCACATTCTTTTATGCTGAGACGATTGCTATTTTCTTACTTTTTATTTTTTATTTCTTACTTCTCTTTTTCGCAGGATGCCTGGAAAATAAGTGCCGACAAAATTGACCCCTCAAATTACTATGGAGTTACCGTCGCCAATGGAATGATTGGCATAGTGTCGTCGCCTGAACCTTTCAAAGTGAAAGATGTGGTGCTTGCAGGTGCCTACGATTTATATGGAAGAGGAAGAGTTAGCAATTTCCTGCGGAGCTTCAACTTATTGAACATGAAGCTCCGTATTGATGAAAGTGATGTCTCTGCAAAGCACGTGTCCAAAATGAAACAGGAGCTGGATATGCGCCATGCCTGCTTTACCACTTCGTTTGACTTTGGTGACAAAGCAACTATCTCTTATACATATTATTCCTTGCGGCAATTGCCTTTCACCGTTTTGATGGATATTTCCATCACTGCAAAAAAAGGTATTGACATAGTAGGTTCCAGTGTGATGGAAGCGCCGGATGCATTAAAGGACGTACAAAATTATTATAATGAAATTGACAGGCCACATGTATTGCTGAGCTTGCTTACTTCTACAGCCAAAAGTCCAACCGGAAAATTATTGATGTGTGCATCCACTACGTTCTTGTTCAACGAGCCGCATGGCCAGGAACCAAAAATAATCCATGAGATGTGGGATAACAATATGCATCTTATGAAATTCTCAAAAAAGCTCACGGCCGGAGAAACTTACCGGTTCTCTATCGCAGGCGCATCCATCACTTCGGCACATCATAACGACCCGCTGAACGAAGCTGAGCGCCTTACTATTTTCGCCAAGCTGCAGGGAAGAGATCGGCTAATTGCATATCATAACAAAGCATGGGACGAATTGTGGAAAAGCGACATCATTATTGACGGCGACGCACAAGCGCAGCAGGATATTCATAGCATGCTCTATCATTTATATTCCTTTGTGAGAGAGGGGACGGGTTACAGCCCTTCTCCCATGGGTCTTAGCGGGCTTGGCTATAATGGCCATGTTTTCTGGGATGCAGATCTGTGGATGTTTCCGGCGCTTTTGGTATTGCGACCAGAGCTTGCGAAATCGGTTATTGATTACCGTTACGAGCGATTGGAGGCAGCAAAACAAAATGCTTTTGCAAATGGATTTAAGGGTGCAATGTACCCCTGGGAAAGCGCAGGGATAGGAGTAGAGGAAACGCCGGTGTGGGCATTAAGTGGGCCATTCGAACACCATATTACTGCAGATGTGGCGCTTGCCGCGTGGAGCTATTACTGCGTTACGCAGGATAAGTACTGGCTGAAAGAAAAAGGCTGGCCAATACTATCTGCCACGGCAGACTTCTGGGCTTCAAGAGTAGAAAGGAATGGAGCGGGTCATTTTGATATTAAAAATGTAGTAGCAGCAGATGAGTGGGCAGAGAATGTAGATAACAATGCATTCACCAATGCTGCCGCAAAAGCCAATTTACAAAATGCTACGGAGGCAGCAAGGATATTGGGCCTTATTCCTGACTCAGATTGGATGGTTGTAGCAGAAAATATCCCAATCTTAAAATTTGCAAACGGAGTTACCAAAGAGCATGCAGCATATAACGGCGAAGGTATAAAGCAAGCAGATGTGAACTTGCTTGCTTACCCATTAAAAGAAACTACAAGCACTGATCAGATAAAAATAGATCTGGCATATTACGAAACACGTGTCCCAAATGAAGGTACTCCGGCAATGACCCAGGCAGTCTTCGCATTGTTATATGCCCGCCTCGGCGATGGGGAGAAAGCATATCACTATTTCAAGGATGCGTATGTACCCAATCTCAATCCCCCGTTCCGGGTGATCGCTGAAACTAAAGGCGGCTCCAATCCTTATTTTTTGACAGGTGCAGGAGGGATTATACAATCTCTGCTTATGGGCTTTGGAGGGCTGGAAATCACGGCAAAAGGAATAGTAGAGGTAAAATCAAAACTGCCCAGTGCCTGGAAAAGCCTTACACTGACTGGAATCGGAATTGAAAAGAAAAATTATATTGTTAAATAAAATTTACTAATTTGCAAATTCTTGAAACACATTGCTTCCATACTGCTGCTTATTGTTCTGCTTTTTAATTTCGTCGGTTACCGGCTTTTTTCTTCTTACCTGGAAGACAAAGCCAATGATCGGTTAGAGGCGAAGTTGGATAAGAATGATTACGATGATTTACAACTTATCTCCCTCAAAATACCTGTTACACAGCTTTCGTATTACAATAATTCAAGCCAATTTGAGCGGATTGACGGTCAAATTGAAGTCAGTGGGGTCCAATACAAATATGTAAAGCGTCGCATTTACAATGATTCGGTTGAACTGCTTTGTATCCCCAATCAAACGGCAATGAGTCTGCGCTCAGCTAAAGACGAGTTCTTCAGGCTGGTCAACGATCTGCAGCAAACCGGGCAAAGCAAAAAGTCTGATTCTCATTCCTCTTTCAAAAATTTCTCTGTTGATAATTACACGCTGAATGAATCTTTAATCATCAGCAATAATTCTTCGGCTATATCCGGGCAACGCCGGTTTAATTTTTCAATAGCCATAGCATCCTGCTATTTGCCAACAGCCGAGCAGCCACCCGAAATTTGCTGATATCACACTCCAGGAGATATTCATTTCGGTGACAAAATGAATCTTGCCATCATGCATTTACATGAATGATGTTTTATACAATCACATTTACAAAATTAAATTAATGAGAAAGTTGTTAGCTATTGCATCTGCAGTAATCAGTATTTGTGCATGCAACACAAAAAAAGATTACAACCAGATTTTCGAAGACCCCATTTTGTATTGCAAAACTGTTTATCAGCTTAATGGTGTGGTCATGGGAAATAATTTCAGCCCTATCGTTGCATCACGCAATTACGCGTATGCTAATATTGCCGCTTATGAAGTGATTGCCGGAGGTTATCCTGATCAGTACAGTTCACTCGCTGGCCAGTTGAATGGGTTGAAGTATGTTCCAAAACCCCGAAAAGAAGATTCGATAAATTTTGAATTCGCATCCTTGCTTGCATTTTGCAAATTAGGCGAAGCAGTTACTTTTCCTACCGGCAGCATGAAAGATTTTGTGGACAGCTTAAAGAATCTTGCCCAAGACCATGGCATGCCTTCAGATATGTTCGATAACTCGGTCAAGTACGCTGACACTGTTTCCGCTGCTGTCATGGATTGGAGCAAGCACGATAATTATCTACAGACCAGAGGTGCTTCTCAATACAATGTCAATGATTCGCCCGGAAGATGGGTACCAACGCCGCCCGCGTACTCATCTGCTGCAGAGCCTCACTGGCGGGAGATCAGGACGATGGCACTGGATAGTTTCAATCAATTTGTACCTCCACCCCCTTTCCAATTTAATGTCACCGATAAGAACAGTGATTACTACAAGGAGGTAATGCTTATAAAAAATGCGGGTGATAGCCTTACCGAAGAACAAATGCAAATTGCCGATTTCTGGGATGACAACCCATTTAAATTAAATGTTTCCGGACATCTTATGTTTGGGACAAAAAAGTTTTCTCCGGGCGGGCATTGGATGAGCATTGTTGGGATTGCCGCAGAAAAGGCGCACGCTGATTTTGGGACAACGGTTTGTGCGTTTGCAAAGACATCCATCGCGTTGTTCGATGCGTTCATCCAATGTTGGGATGAAAAATACAGGCACAATACAGTAAGGCCTGAAACCGTAATCAATAAGTATATTGATGCGAACTGGAGGCCTCGGCTGCAAACACCGCCTTTCCCAGAATACACTTGTGGACATTCAACCA
>DATMMJ010000168.1:0-2934 GCA_035569795.1 Puia sp.
TTCTTCAACAGTGGCAATTATAACTGCTGCGTCTCTTGTACAGCCTTTGTTACCAGCTTTACGTTTGAATTCGGAGAATGGCCATTTGCTTTGTGTGCTGAGCATGGGTGCAGGTTCAATGATCATCTCCCATGCAAATGATGCGTACTTCTGGGTTATTGCCAGGTTCTCTTCACTTCAAACACGGCCTATGTTCAGAGTGTACCCGCTCGCCACTTTATGGATGGGCCTTGTAACATTCGGTGTGGTTTGCATTCTGTCTTTTTTTCTGGAACATTAATATCCAACGCTTATCATGCACATCCTGGTTGCTACCAATGCTTTTAAAAATGCGCTCTCTGCCAGCGATGCAGCCAGGTATGTCTGTGAAGGCTTAGCCGGCAGCAAACTGCAATGCACAGCCGCAGTATTTCCTGTCGGTGATGGGGGTGACGGTACGGGTGCATTGCTTATTGAAAAAGCACAGGCGTCATTGATTAGTGCAATGGTGAGAAATCCTCTGGGAAGAAAAATAAGCGCTTCATTCGGATTGACGGGTGATGGAACTGCGATCATTGAACTCGCAGATACATGCGGTTTACGGTTGATGAAACCTGATGAGCTTAACCCCATGCATGCATCTACGCAGGGAGCAGGCGAACTGATAAAAGTTGCCCTGGATAGAAATGCAAAGCGCATTTTGTTTTGTATTGGCGGTAGTTGCACAACGGACGGGGGGGCAGGGATATTACAAGCTTTGGGCATAAGGTTTCTCAACAGAAATGGAAAGGAATTGCAGGGAATACCAGAAAGCCTTTTGCAACTTGAATCAATAGATTCATCATTGCTTGACAGAAGGATGAAACAAACTGAACTCATCATACTTTGTGATGTACAAAATACTTTGCTCGGGAAGGATGGCGCTGCGTTTGTTTTTGGCCCACAGAAAGGAGCTGGCAAAAATGATGTTGAAAAATTAGAAGCTTGCCTTGCAAAATTGCGTGATATAGCTTTGCATCACAGCGGAAAAGATATGGCAGCGCTACCGCATGGCGGCGCTGCCGGAGGTGTTGCCGCCGGACTGGCTGTTTTCCTGAATGCACGATTAGTAAAGGGCATCGATTATTTTCTTGATTACACTCGTTTTGACGAGGCATTGCAATATGCTGATCTGGTAATTACCGGCGAAGGAAGCATTGATGAACAGACTCTTCAAGGAAAAGCCCCACTGGGTGTTGCGCTGCGAGCAAAGAAAAAAGGCATTCCAGTTATCGGACTTGCTGGCAAGATACCTCTTGCACAAGGTGGCATGCTCCAAGAATATTTTGATATTTTATTGTCCATAAATAATGAGCCGCTCGACCTAAGTACTGCTTTAAGCAATACTTCTCGCAATCTTGTCCGCGCGGCAAGAGCAGTGGGTGATTTACTTGCTTTAAAGGCGCAGATTTAGGCTCATCTGTCATCTGTAGATTTCTGACGTTTTTTTCTTTTGCACCTGTGTCTTACTTTTTCTATAATCCGAAATCTAAATCCATTTATCCCCGGAATCTCCACAATTCACCCTATTAACGAGAATCAATAAACGAAAAATGACCAAGGTGCATACCCAAATATAGTGACGGGTGCCTTTTTAAAAAAATCAATGTATCTTAGAGAACACTGCATAGTTTTTATCCTAAAACGCTCTATACATGGCAAAAAAAACAATCGTATTTATCCACGGCTTATGGATTCATTCAAGTTCATGGCAGCCCTGGATGACATTCTTCCATGGACACGGTTACCAGGCACTGAATCCCGGATGGCCCGGGGACGCTGCCACTGTCGCAGAGTCCAGAGCCAATTTCCAGGCCATCGCCAACAGGGGGGTTACTGAAGTTGCCGACAGCTACGCAAAAGTAATTCAAACACTTTCTGAACCACCGATCCTTATCGGGCATTCTTTCGGTGGCCTGATCGCACAAGTGTTACTGGGTCGCGGCATTGCCGCGGCTGCTATTGCGATAGACCCCGCTCCAATAAAAGGAGTTTGGCAGTTGCCATTCTCTGCTCTGAAGGCCTCGTTACCGGTGCTGGGCAATCCGTTTAACTTAAAGAAAGCTGTCAGTTTAACTTTTAATCAGTTCAGATATGGTTTTGCAAACGCAGTTCCTGAACAAGAGGCAACTGAACTTTACGACCGCTGGACGATACCAGCACCTGGTCGCCCGCTTTTTCAGGCAGCAACAGCCACATTTGCAGGCTCCCAAACAAAAGTAAACACAGCAAACGCCACGCGTGGCCCCTTACTTATCACTGGCGGCGAAAAAGATCATATTGCCCCACCGGTGCTTGGCCGCGCCTCAGTAAAAAAATATGCTGCAAAAGTCATTACTGAGTTCCATTTGTTTCCAAACCGCGGGCATTCCCTTATCGTTGATCATGGATGGGGCGAAGTAGCTGAGTACTCCTTAGCCTGGCTTAATAAAAATGGACTTTGAAATTTCATTATATCCTTTTCAGAGGCGGTGATTTTGCTCTTCCCATGAATTGGCCAGGAGTGGAAAATGTAATTTGTAACGCAGACGTCTATAAGAAAAACTTTAAACACAATAAACAGGAAAGTTTCTTAACCCTTGGCTTCGGATTCGTCAGGTGCCATTTTTTAACCGTGGTTCCGGGGGACGCCAATAATGACGCTACAGAGGATAGACCAGGTATTTTAGGCATTGCTTGAAGAACTAAATAAAATTAAATCTATATTTAAGCTCCAAAAACAATGCATCATTCGTTCAATGAATAAAACGCTTATTGGAGATTTGATAACGACATAAACATCAAGACAAACAAATGAAAAAAAGTATTTGTATTTTATTACTCTCGATCGGCCTTTTATCATGTGGAATAAATAATAACAGCGAGATAACACAAAAAAACGCTCTTCCAATAGAAGGCACATGGAAACTCATTTCC
>DATMMJ010000169.1:0-3242 GCA_035569795.1 Puia sp.
CTCGCCGTTCTCCGAATCAATTGTGTTATCTACCGTTATGTCTGCACTGATAGCTTTGTACTTTTCCGGATCAATTTGCGCAACTACCATGCGTTTTGCTTCGATCGCCTTATTAATTATGCCCTCAATTTTTCCCTTGTCAGAAAGACTCACAGCTGCCTGACTATGCAGTTTCATACCAGATGGATTGTTAATATTGAGTTTTGGAATGTATAAGAAAGAGGAGTAGCCTTGCGTCTTGTATTTGTCCTTGAATGACTGTTCTGTTTCTTTTTGAATGAAAGCATAACTGGCGTTATTCCCGTAAGGCATAACAATTTTCCCATTGAACAAACTATCCTCATCTAGTACAGCGACCTTTTGCGAGTTGGTGCTACCACTAATGGATATGGCGATGATAGCTGCATAAAACCCGACAATGATCAAGGGTACTAGAATAGTAGTCAGTAAAAATGATCTTTTTTTTACACGAGTGATATATTCGCGTTGTATAACAAGCCAGATTTTATTCATAATTATTTTTTAGGCAGTAAGAGATTGAAATTGTCTTGCTAAGGGCGTCCCTTCCACTAATTTGATAAAAATGTCGCTCAGGGAAGGGAGCATTTCATTGAAAGAAACAATATTCGCATTTTGTTGGATGAAATATTGCAGCACATCATTGGGATTGAAGCCATTATTGATTTTGATCACCAGGCTGTTTTCTTTTTTTCCAATCACTTCGAAATAATGCGAGGAAGATGACACAGGGATTTGTGCAAGCCCAATACTGTAAAGGTTTTCCTTGAATTGCTGTTTCACTTCACCTACGCTGCCGTCAAGTATTTTTTTCCCCTTGTTTACCAGGATGATATGATCGCAAATTTCTTCTACCTGCTCCATGCGGTGCGTGCTGAAAATAATGGTAGCTCCTTTTTTGGCTAAGTTCATTATTTCATCCTTTATGAGATTACTGTTTACCGGATCAAGCCCACTGAAAGGCTCATCTAAAATAATGAGCTTTGGTTCATGCAATACTGTAGTGACAAACTGGAGCTTTTGACCCATGCCTTTGCTCAGGTCTTCCACCTTCTTGTTCCACCAGCTTTGCATCTCAAATTTTATAAACCACTCCTTTACTTTTTCTATGGCTTGACTTTTGCTCAAGCCTTTTAGGCGGGCCAGATATACAGCTTGCTCACCAATCTTCATTTTTTTATACAGTCCACGTTCTTCGGGCATATAGCCAATCTGACCAACGTCATTGATCGGGTCAAACGTTTTGCCATTTAGTAAAATTTCTCCTTCATCTGGATAAAAAATACCCGTGATCATCCTGATCAGTGTTGTCTTACCGGCGCCATTGGGCCCAAGCAAACCAAATATGGATCCTTGCTGCAGGCCAAAACTGATGTCATCCACCGCTTTTTGTGTTGCGAAATATTTCTTCAGGTTCTTAATTTCAAGAAGGTTCATGTGCAGTTAGTTAATTTACGAGATAAAGATTGCAAAAAATTGTTGAGAGTCAATAAAAAAGTGATTTTTTTATTTAAGCGGGGCAAAGACCCCAAAGACCAATACTCAAAAAATGGAGATCAACAGTTTGCTGAACTGCCTTAGCATGCAGTGCCTATAATACCTGCAACTCTTTCACCATCTATTGCTGCGCTCACGATACCGCCCGCATAGCCTGCACCTTCACCGCATGGGTAAAGATTGTTTATTTGTGGGTGGCACAAAGTGGTAGCATCTCTGGGCACGCGGACAGGGGATGAGGTACGCGATTCCGTAGCTACAACTACTGCCTCGTTAGTATAATATCCTTTCATCTTTTTTCCAAATGCAGTAAATGCGTCGCTCAAGGCATCGTGAATAAATGAAGGTAAAACTTCTTTCAAGGGAGCCGAATGGATGCCTGGCAAATAGGAGCAGGCAGGCAACGAAGAGGAGATTTTTTTCTCAACAAAATCGACCATACGTTGTGCAGGCGCAATAAATCTCCCACCTCCAGATTGAAATGCCTTTTGCTCAACGGTCCGCTGAAAATGCATTGCTGCGAGTGGGCCAAATTTTCTGTAATCACCAAAATCCTTTTCATCTACACTTACCACCATCCCTACATTTGCAAAAGGATTATTTCTTTTTGACGGCGACCAGCCATTTACCACCACCTCGTTATTATCCGTTGCTGCAGGAGCGATGATCCCGCCGGGGCACATACAAAATGAGAAAACGCCCTTATTACGTATCTGTTCTACTAGACTGTAAGAAGCGGGCGGAAGATACTCCCCGCGTGGATCGCAGTGGTACTGTATATGATCAATCAGCGTTTGGGGGTGCTCAATGCGTACGCCAAGTGCAAAAGGTTTGGACTCGATCAATATTTTTTTATCTCGAAGCAATTGAAAAATATCTCTTGCAGAATGCCCGGTTGCCAATATTACCGAGTCTGCGTCAAAAATATTTCCATCCGAAGTTTTTACTGATTTTATTGTTTGCTCCTTAATAATAAAATCAACCACTTTTTTTTCAAATAAGAACAGGCCGCCACTTCGTATTATTTGTTCTCTGATAGCTGTGATGATTTGAGGCAATTTATTGGTGCCAATATGAGGGTGCGCTTCGTATAGGATATTGTCTTCGGCTCCGAATTGTACCAGCAAATGTAAAATGCGGTTGACATCGCCTCGTTTGGTACTGCGTGTATATAGCTTCCCATCACTGTAAGTGCCGGCGCCACCTTCACCAAAACAGTAATTGCTCTCCGAATTTATTATCCCTTCTTTATTGAGTATTGCAAGGTCTCTTCTTCTCGCACGAACATCTTTGCCTCTTTCCAAAATGATGGGCTGAATATTTTGTTCTATGCACTTCAGTGCGGCAAACATTCCTGCGGGGCCGGCGCCTATAATAATTGTTTTTTTAGGGGATTTTGAAACATCAGGAAAATTAATCTTTATTTTTTCCCTTTCCTGAAATGGCTCATCGATAAAAACCTCCAGTGTTAATATAATAGAAGGCTGCTTGCTTCTTGCATCTATGGAGCGCTTTGCAATACGAAAGCCTGAAATGCTGCTGCTTTTTATTGAAAATGCATCTGCTGCATTTTGTCTGATGATAATATCATCAACAGCTTGCGATGGAAGTAATTTGATCTGGATTGTTTTTTGCATCGTGCCGGGTAGTTATCCCAAAAACGAACAAATCGTTTCGTGCTAAAATTTAAAAGTTAGACCTGTGTTGAAAATTGAAATGATATTATA
>DATMMJ010000170.1:0-3800 GCA_035569795.1 Puia sp.
AAGATACAGGAGATCTAAATATGGTATGCCCAATTTCGTTTGGGATGAATAATTCAGGAATTGTCCTTCATCCCGCAACCGTCAAACCTGAATCACTCCGGTTTTAAATTCTTTTATTATATTATTGTGACTTGCTGCGCGAAGGGCCTCAGCAATCATTTGGCGTGTGTCGGCCGGGTCAATGATCGCATCAATCCATAACCGCGACGCTGCATAGTAAGGAGATGTTTGTTTCTCATAGCTACTCTTAATCTCATCAAGCAATTTTTTTTCGTCCTCCGCAGTGATCAGTTTGCCTTTTGCTTTCAGTGAGCTTACTTGAATCTGCAATAAAGTTTTCGCGGCTTGTTCCCCGCCCATTACGGCGATCTTTGCGCTTGGCCACGCATAAATAAAACGCGGGTCGTATGCTTTCCCGCACATGGCATAATTGCCAGCACCGTACGAGTTGCCAATAATGATAGTGATTTTGGGCACTACAGAATTCGCAACAGCATTCACCATTTTCGCTCCGTCCTTAATGATCCCTGCCTGCTCGCTGCGAGTGCCAACCATAAAGCCAGTGACATCCTGCAAAAATACAAGGGGTATTTTCTTTTGGTTGCAATTCATGATAAATCTGGCGGCTTTATCAGCACTGTCATTGTATATGACTCCGCCCATCTGCATTTCGCCCTTCTTGCTTTTTACTATTTTGCGCTGGTTGGCGACTATTCCAACAGCCCAGCCATCGACACGTGCATAGCCGCATAAAATGGTTTTTCCGTAATCCTCTTTAAATTGCACAAACTCGGAATTATCCACGATGCATCCGATTACATCCAGCATGTCATAGGCTTTAGAAGAATCCACTGGTATGATACCATACAATTGTTCTGCATTTACCTTCGGAGCTACCGGTTGAGTATAGTTGAAGACTGAGGGTTTATTATCATGGCCAAGTTTATCGATTATTTTTTTTATCTGCTCCAGACACTGGTTCTCGGTCTTGAATTTATAATCTGCGATGCCGGAAATCTCCGTATGCGTCACCGCGCCGCCGAGGGTTTCATTGTCAACATCTTCGCCGATAGCAGCTTTCACAAGATAGGGCCCGGCAAGATAAATGGAGCCATTGCCTTCCACCATCAACGTTTCGTCGCTCATAATGGGCAGGTAGGCTCCGCCAGCCACGCATGCTCCCATCACGGCTGCAATTTGGGTGATGCCCATCGCGCTCATCTGCGCGTTATTGCGGAAGATGCGCCCGAAATGTTCTTTGTCTGGAAAGATTTCATCCTGCAATGGAAGAAAAACACCGGCGCTATCAACCAGGTAAATGATGGGCAGATTGTTCTCCATCGCGATTTCCTGCATGCGTAAATTTTTTTTCCCGGTGATAGGAAACCATGCGCCTGCTTTCACAGTCTGGTCATTGGCAACAATCACGCACTGGCGGCCGCTCACATAACCAATCCCTGCAACGGTGCCGCCTGCCGGGCAACCTCCGTATTGTTCATACATCTCATATCCTGCGAAAGCGCCAATTTCAATAAATCTGGAATCCTTGTCTATCAGGAAATTTATTCTTTCCCTAGGAGTAAGCTTGTTTTTTTCCTTTTGCTTTTCGAGCGCTTTTTTACCGCCACCCAACGCAATCTTATCAAATCTTGTCCGAAGCTGGCTGAGGGACATTTTCATAGCGTCCACATTCTTATTAAAATCCAAATTCATAGCAAACTGTTATAACATGCAATTTAACATGGATGCCGTAATATTGGCATAATTTTAAATAGGTACCAGCATGACTAAAAAAAGAAATTGGGTGATATGGTTTGTGGCCGCGGCAGGTATTAAAATCTTTTCTTTTTTCCCGGGTGCAGTTGAAAAATATTATTCCAGAGGAGTTTATTTGTATATAGCAGGGTTTTTAAGATCAGTTTTCGGCTGGATACCATTTAGTATTGGCGATATTTTATACATGGTAGCCGGGATTTATCTTTTTTATAAATTGATTTGGTTTATAAGAACGCTAGCTAAAAGGCAGGCTGACAAAGCATATTTTTCTTTGGGTGTTAAGAGAATAGGTTTTACGATCCTTGTAGTGTATGTGCTATTTAATTTATTGTGGGGATTGAATTATAACCGCTATGGAATTGCTTATCAATTGCATTTAAATGTGCAACCGTATTCAACTGGGGAACTGCAAGGCATTTTGCAGGTCATAGTAGAAAGGATGAACGCCCTGGACTCAGCTGCGCGCCTGCAGAGAAATGAGCTCAACAAGAAAAAAATCTTATTTTCTAATTGTGTGGAAGCTTATAAAAGACTTGAAAATGAAAACAGCATTTTCGGATATATATCACCGTCAGTCAAGCCTTCAATATTCAGTTACGCGGGAAATTATCTCGGCTTCACGGGCTACTATAACCCATTTTCAGGCGAAGCGCAGGTAAATACTACGGTTCCGATTTTTGTTCAACCATTTACTACCTGCCACGAAATTGGCCACCAGCTTGGATATGCGAAGGAGAACGAAGCTAATTTCGCCGGATATCTGTCCGCAAAACTGTCGAGAAGTAAAGCCTTCCAGTATTCTGTATATTTTGATTTGTATTTGTACGCAGCAAGGGAATTATATGTTCGCGACTCAACCCTGTTAGTGCCGTTGCGTGAAAGCCTTAGGCCTGCCATAAGATCAGATTATCGCGAACTGCGCGAATTCTATAAAAAATACGAGAACCCACTTGAGCCAATTATCAGCAAATTGTATGGTAATTACCTAAAAGCAAACCAGCAACCACAAGGGATTATGTCCTACAATGAAGTAATTGCATGGCTGATTGCTTATGAGAACAAATATGGGAAACCCGCTGTGTAATTAATCAACTAAAAGGTTGGGCATTGGGAATTTTGGAAATTTTTGCATTGTGAAAAAAATTCAAGCAATACATTACAAGCGCACGCTAAAGCCTTGAACAATTTGCACTGGTTGTGTTTTCATGTTTTCCCGTAAGCCGATTAGAATTTATTTTTCCACATCATACTTTCCACTGGCTTATTGATCTGGCCGCTGTATTTGGCGTCTTTCTTCTCATTGTATTTCACTTCGATTTCGCCAACAACAGGAAAATAGATCAGTTGGCCGATAGGCATGCCTTTATAGATTTTCACGGGTTGTTTCACTGAGATTTCGAGTGTCCAGTTTCCGCAAAAGCCTACATCGCCTTTCCCTGCTGTCGCGTGTATATCAATACCAAGGCGGCCGGTGGAGGATTTGCCTTCAAGGAATGGTACGTGCGCATGCGTTTCGGTGTATTCTTCTGTTGCGCCAAGGTAAAATATATGTGGATAAAGCACAAAGCCCTCTTCAGGTATCTCAAAATAATCTATGAGGTTGTGTTTTTTTGCATCGAGGATATGTTCATTATACGTTGCAAGCCATTTTCCCAGATGTACATCATATGAATTACTACCTAAGGATTCTCTGCTATATGGGACAATTTTGATGGTCCCTTTCTCTATCTCGGCAAGTATCGTGGTGTCTGATAAAATCATTTTTCTTATGCCCGTTTATTTGTTTATTTGCTAAAACTGCATTGGGTGTGCAGGCAGGCGAATTTCGTATTTCAGTTTTTTATCATGCCATTATTTTATCAACATAATATTAACGAATCAACCAGGCTGGGTGTTTGGCATATAGGAGAAAATGAGGATTTTTTCTTAAAAAAAGTGTCGTTGCAGCGAAGCATCACTCACCCGCACAAGCGATTGCAGCATTTGGCCGGAAGATATCTGCTGTCAACCTTATTTGATGATTT